>NBMH01000047.1 GCA_002084875.1 Anaerolineaceae bacterium 4572_78
CCATGCTTTCAATTCGACATAGAACTGCTAATTCATTATCATTTTTACCGTTGGATGAATAGTTAGTAATATGTTGTAATTGTTTAGACGAAAAAATGTTATGGGTTTTTTCTAATGCAGATGATAATTTACTTTGTTGATTTTTGAGATTTTCTATTTCTTGCTGTTGTGCTTGATGTTGTACTACTTGCTGACGCTGTTGTTGATGTTGTGGTTGATTTTTTATCTTCTTTGCCATTTCATATAATTTTGCCGAAATATCTTTTAATTTTGTAGAAACGGATAAACTTATTTCTTCTCCATGATTTTCATCCTGACCATGTGTCTCCTGAATAAACCTATCATCGCAAACCAAAAACTCAAGTTTAATCACCTTTTCACCATCATCATCCTTTTGAAAATGCTGGAGAATATTTTGTAGGTATGGGAACCGCTTTTCATTACTTGAACAGTGTAACAAAATGAAAATCAGTTGTAGAAAAGTGCTTTTTCCACCGCCATTTTGACTGCCCAAAGGAAAAGTACGGGGTGTAAATTCTTTTTCAAAAGTAATATCAACATTTTTCAAGACCCGATATTTTGGGATTTGTACCCGAAGTAAGTGCATTTTATCCTCGCATGAAAAGCTACATGAAAAATCAAAATAAATATTGGTTTTGCCTGTGGCATGTAGAGATAGGTCTAGGACCTACCTCTACAAACAGGATTAAAATCTACATGTTTTATGCAGTTGCCGACGGCATTTGACTAACGGCATTAACAATAACACGGGCTATTGTATCAACATTCCATTTACCAGTATTGAGTACCATGTGATATGGTGTTGCATCAGGCACATCAAGGTCATAAAACCTTTTGACGTAGGTCGCCATTGCTCTATCACGTTCGCGAACCAAGTTTTCTGCTTCAATATATCCAAGACTTTGCACTGCTTGAATAGTTTTAATACGTTTCTCAAGCGGAGCAACGACACGAACATGTAACACATCTGGTTCATCTGCCAGAATCATCTGCCCCCCTCGCCCAACAATTATTAAGTTACCATGCTTGTAAGCGGCCCGAACAGTTGAACGCACAATATCAACTGCTTGCCCTGCATCCAATGCTTGTATAATACGGGTACGTTCTCCTGAAGGTTGCCGAATCCAGTGTGAAATTTCTTTCACGGTTCTTTTTTCACCTCGCAACTCACCAAATAAATCCGTAAACCGTTCTAAAAAACCTTGAGATTTATAATCAGATTCCGAATAATCAATAATTTCAGATTCTGATAAACCTGCTTCATGAGCAACGTTAGCCATCAATTTCTTATCGAAAATGCGATAGCCTAACATTTCAGCTAAACGTATAGCGACTATATTACCGCCGCTACCGTACTGACGAGAAATTGTAATAACAGCCATTTTTTTCCTCCTTAACTATATATATTAGACATACGTAGTATTGTAGCACTATTGTGCATAATCCACAATTTTCTGATAACAATTTCATTCTTTTAAATCATTCATTTCTAACGTATTTTCAAACAGTTCGCCGCTAGTCATGATAAATATAATGCGTTTCCAATCTTGGCTAATTATGGGTGAGGTGAACGGTTAACATAATACCATGCCGCTAACAACGATAAAACAGGGTAAGCAAAATCAAGCCAGACTACTTCCATGTGCCAAATCACTCTACTAAACGGAAACCAACCTGTCAAGTTTATCACTAATCCAAGTTTCCAGTTTTTGTAGGCAACATACATAATTACAGGAATAAGCAAAATGTAATGATACCCCATTGCATACGTTGAGAAAACAATATTTGTGGCAATAGCTAGAATAAAACTGTTGTAATTAAAACCTGTTTCATAAACTAATTTTGCGAAGGTAATAAGTGCAATAATGGCTAATATAATTGGTATCCAACTCGGAATATGCCAATATTCAGTAATTCGCCATATCGTAATTTTTACAAAATTAAGCGGGGGACGAGTTTGGTATTGTTGAATCCAACGTAAAGGCCAATCAAATCCGACCAAAAATCCTGACAGAATTATTGCTAACACTGGCAAACTCACTACCTGAATCAACTTTGACAAATGCCAATGGCGAATGCCGTAAAAAAATAACAGTGTCAGCAGGATGATATTTTGTGGCTTGATAGACATCATTAGCAGAGCAAACGATAATACCCATCCCGATTGAGCAATAATAGCATACAAACCAAGTCCTACTCCAAACAGCACTATCGCATCAAGTTGTCCACGTATCAGAAAATCCACTATGTGGAGATTGAGTAATGCCAATATAACTGTATACAAAGGAAAATTAGTGTGTTGACGTACTATGTGAATGGTGGCGAAAATGCATGCCAATGACATAATAATGAAAATCGTTTGTGCAATTTTTAATGGTAGGTAAGTGTATGGAATAAACAAGAATAATGTCCATGGCAAGTTGTAAAAATTGGGGCTAGAGCCATCATACAAAATGGTTGTCCCTTCTCGCCACCCCTCAGCAGTATGATAAAAAATCGGGAAATCGGCGGTTATGGGAAAGTATTGATGCAGGATGATGGTGAAGATAAAAAATGTAAAAATCCCTACAATCCATGAAATCCATGATGATATGTGTTTTGATTGGCGATAGTATTCAATTAACATACACATTGTTAGTCTGGTAGTAAACATTCGGCATGTGGCATGATAACATGTGCGGTCATACACAATTTGTTATTTGCTGACATGCTCACGCAAAATATCCACCAAACTCATAGCACTAAATGGCTTTGTGATGTAGTCACTTGCTCCCATTTCTTTAGCATGTTTAGCTTCGCTCATTTGTCCCATAGCGGTTAGCATGATAATTGGTATATGAGCTAATTTGGGATTTTCTTTTACTATTGTCAAAAATTCATAGCCGTTGATATTGGGCATGGAAATATCACATGTGATAATATCAGGAAGTATCTCATCCCTTTCCAACATTTCATCTAATATGTTCAAGGCGTTTTTTCCACTACCAGATTCAATAGGTACAAAACCAAATCCTTCTAGCATCCTACTAATGAGATGTACCATGTGAACTTCATCATCAATAACCATAACTCGAATTTTGTCTGACATGAATTTATCGTTCATGGGGTTTTCCTTCTTTATCAGGTAAATGGGGCTACCATACAAATATCTTAGGATTATCATATAACATTACTAACCATAAGGAGTTCCAAACTGCATGAAACTTATATTATTCTACAGTTGGAACTCCTTACGATTAAATACCATCTATTTTACACTGCTATAATTGATGCAAGTTAGCCGCTACTTTTGGCTTCATCAACAGTATCAAATATTTGGAAAACACGGTCAAACATTGTTAACTCAAAGAGTAATTTTGCTTGTGATTGAGGAGCCGCTAATCGTAGATTTTGGGCATCACCACCGAACGTTTTAAGTCCTGAAACTAATGCGGCTAATCCCGAACTATCAATAAATGGTACACCACCCAAGTCAACAATCAGTTGCTTGGCTCCTTTACTTGCTAAATCTCGGAAGGTTTGTTTTGCTAATTCTGCCGAACGTGCGTTTAATGCACCACTCAGTTTAACCAAATGGACACCACTTCCAACTTTGTCATTAGTAATTTCCATGTTATGTTTTTCTCCTTAGAACATAAAATTTATAATAACTCCAACCCTCAGTTTACTCTTTTTTTGAAAATAGAGCAAACTGGCGTTATATTATAGAATTCCAGAAAATTTTCTGTTATATAGGGTAATGGACAGACCTGTCAGGTCTTTGTCTTAACCAAGTTGTAACACCAAGCCTTCGTTTGGGTGAAGTTTTAAGTTGGACAAATCTATTGTGCCTGTCCGAGTCATATCTGTTGCTATAGCAATATTTGCTTGTTTTGCTATCTGGCTAAAATCAAGTGCATGTTCATCTGAAGCAAGATTTAGCACAACAAGAAAGTGATTTGCATGTGGTGCGGTTCGCAAATAGGCAAATACATCATCTGCTTTTACATCTACAGATTGATAATCTCCAACACACAAGGCTGGTTCATTTTGTCGAAGGTTTGTCAGTGTCTTAAAAAAATTAAGCATTGAAGTAGACACAGATTCTTGGTTTTTTACATTACATTTTTTGTAATCGCCAACAGGTAACCATGTCTTTACACCTTCTTCAGAAAAACCTGCGTTTGGACTATTATCCCACTGCATGGGGGTTCGCTCAGGGTCGCGTCCTTGCGTATCAGCAATTTCAGGCTGATTTACGGCGGGAGGGTCTTGTATCATGTCAAGCGGGATTTTAACATCTACCATGCCAATCTCTTCGCCATAGTAAAAAGTTGGCGTGCCGCGTAAGGTGAGAAGCAACATGTTTGCTACCCGTGCTTGTTCGATGCCAATACGAGTGGCTATACGGTGTTTGTCATGATTTCCTAGTACCCAATTTGCCCATGCTCCTTCAGGCAACATGGATTCATAAGCATCAACTGCTTTACGAATAGTTTGAGCGTCCCATTCCATGTTGATAAGTTGAAAATTGAACGGTAGATGACATTCATCGTCATTACCGTAATATTTCATCAAGTCTTCATTTGGCAAATATGTCTCACCGACTATTACTCGTTCATCATATTTATCAAAGACAGCTCGCATTTGATGGATAATGTCATGCACTTCGGGATGATTTTGACGGCGGATTAATTTGTACTTACCAAATGGCACTATCCCATCCCAATCGGGATTAAGTGGCTCATCACGCAACTGTTCATCCTTAATGAGAAGTGTAATGACATCTACTCGAAAACCATCCACTCCTTTATCAAGCCAAAAACGAATTACATCAAGCATGGCAGGTAACACTTCAGGATTACGGTAGTTTAGTTCGGGTTGTTGGGTAACGAACTGATGAAGGTAATATTGTCCTGTCTTTTCATCGAATGTCCAAGCCGGTCCACCAAAAAAACTAAGCCAGTTATTTGGAGGTCCGCCGTCGGCAGCAGGGTCACGCCATATATACCAATCACGTTTGGGATTGTCCCGACTACTGCGGCTTTCGATAAACCATGCATGCTCATCAGATGTATGGTTGGGTACAAGGTCAAGGATGAGTTTCAAGTCACGGGCATGCATTTCTTTCAAAAGACGGTCTAAATCATCCATTGTGCCAAACATGGGATGAATCCCTTTGTAATCTGACACATCATAACCAAAGTCGTGCATGGGTGAGGGATAGATGGGAGATATCCAAATCCCTTCAATATTTAAACTCTTGAGATAATCCAAACGCTGGATAATACCTGGTAAATCACCTACACCATCGTTATTACTATCTTGAAACGAACGGGGATAAATTTGATAAATAATTCCTTTTTGCCACCATTGATAATGGTTTGTCATAAAAGTTACCTCCTTATTTTTTAAAAGCTAATTTCCTATCGAAAATTTCATTCAAACAAATCTTTTAAGTGAAAACGGATGTTGAGGGTTTCGTCAATGACATCGCCTGATGAAAAAGATTGTTTTTCTTTAGGTGAATGGCAAACAACAATGATATTTGGAAACGGCTCAACTAACCAACATGATTTGATGCCCGACTCGAAATATATCTCAAATTTATTGATAATTTCATTGATGCTTTGTGTAGGAGAAATCACCTCTATAACCATTTCAGGCATTTCAGTCATTTTGATAGTATCCCTAAACCAATCAGTTTGCCTTTTGGGATACAAAGCAATATCAGGTACATAATCTTTGCCATCAATGCTCAAAGTCAACTCGGAATGAACATTGTATTGCTCAAATCGAGACAATTTGTTAATTAATCTTGCTTGAATAAGTGAATGATTAAATGAAGGCATTATTAACTCCTTATTTTTTAGTTGACGACACCACAACATCATTACCACATAAACTTGGTGATTACATTTCAGACTATTATCATTAAACGAATCAATTTTACAACACTTATTTTTTTTGGCAAATTCACAAACTAATTTTTAGAATTCAATTTTTTGACCTATACAAAAAATAGGCATAAAATGATATTTTCGGAGGATAATCATGAACACAAAAATCAAACAATTACTTAATCAAATGATATTAAAAGAAAAAATCGCCATGTTAGCTGGAAGCGACTTTTGGAGAACGATGCCGATTGAACGGCTCGGGATTCCTGCTATCAAGGTTTCTGATGGACCAAATGGTGTAAGAGGTAGTCAATCAACGGGCAAGAAAACATCCGCTTGTTTCCCATGTGGTACTGCATTGGCTTCGACATGGAATATCGAATTAATTGAAAAAGTCGGTGTTGCCCTTGCCGAAGAATTAAAAAGAAAAAACGCCACAATTTTGCTGGCACCAACCGTCAACATTCATCGTTCACCTTTGGCGGGGCGTAATTTCGAATGTTTTTCCGAAGACCCTTATTTAACTGGCCGCATGGCAGTAGCATACATTAACGGTGTACAAAGTCAAGGAGTCGGGACATGCATCAAACATTTTGTCTGCAATGATTCTGAATTTGAACGAAGTAGCATTAGCTCCGAATTGCATGACAGGGCATTGCGGGAAATTTACCTACTACCGTTCCAGATTGCCATTAAGGAGTCTCGACCTTGGATGGTCATGTCAGCTTACAATAAAGTAAATGGTACGTATTGTAGTGAGCATCCCTATTTGTTGAATGACATTCTCAAAAATGAGTGGGGATTTGATGGAGTTGTTATCTCTGATTGGTTCGGCACATACAGCCATGAAGTTGCCAAATGGGGTTTGGATTTGGAAATGCCAGGCACCGCTCGTTGGATGAACGATAAAATTATGGAAATGGTCGAATCAGGTCAGGTAAGCCAAGCTGTGATTGATGATAAAGTCCGCCGCTTGCTATGTGTGATTGAAAAAGCAAATTCATTTGAACATGTTGACTTGTCAGCCGAATCAGAAAAAGCAATAGATAATCCCGCACATCGGCAAGTAATTCGTGAGGCGGCATGTGAAGGAATTATCATGCTGAAAAATGATAGTGATGTATTACCACTCAATCCCGAAAAGTTAAACCATATTGCGGTCATCGGTATGAACGCCAAATATCCCCAAATTCATGGCGGGGGAAGTGCGGCTGTATCTGCTCATTATATCGTTTCACCGTTGGAAGGAATTACAAATCGCGTGGGTGATGCGGCACAAGTCAGCTATGCTTTTGGGTGTCCCATACACAAACTTTTGCCACTTGTTAATATGAAACTGACTAAATCAACCCATGCAAAAGATAATGGATTAACCATCGAGTTTTTCAACAATCAGGATTTAGAAGGCGACCCTGTTTATACCGACATCATTTTAACTAGTGCGATGATGTGGCTTGATAACTTGCCTTCGAATGTTAATCCTGATGCATTTTCTGCTCGCATAACAGGAATATTCGTTCCTGAAGAGACAGGTAAACACACATTCAGTCTGGTTAGTGCTGGTGTCAAGCGTCTGTTTATTGATGATATACGAGTTGAGTACAGTTCAAGAGATACCACCCAATGGCGTTTAATACGGATTGGGTGTCTGCCACCCATTTCAGCTACCGCAATTGAAGATGCATGCGAGTTGGCAAAACAATCGGATGTGGCGATTGTGGTAGTCGGGTTGACCAGTGAATGGGAAAGAGAAGGACTTGACCGAATTGACATGGAATTGCCTGGCGAACAGGTCAAATTAATTGAATCAATAGCAAGTGCTAACAAAAATACGATTGTTATTGTCAATGCTGGCTCACCGATTCACATGGCATGGCTTGATAAAGTACCTGCCGTTATGCAAGCATGGTATCTTGGACAGGAGGCGGGAAATGCCATCGCCGATATTATTTTCGGTAATGTCAATCCTTCAGGAAAATTACCGACCACATTCCCAAAACGGATTCAAGATAATCCCGCATATATCAACTATCCTGGTGAAAATGGCAAAGTTTATTACGGCGAAGGTATTTTTGTCGGTTATCGTTATTATGATAAAAAGGACATTGAGCCGTTATTCCCGTTCGGACATGGTTTGTCTTATACCACATTTACCTATCATGATATAACTATTGATAAGACAGAATATAATCTTCATGATGACATTCAAATTAGTATTGAGATTGAAAATACAGGGCATTGCTTTGGTAAGGAAGTGGTGCAGTTGTATATCCGTGATGTGGAATCTAGCATGATACGACCCGAAAAGGAATTGAAAGGATTTGTCAAAGTGGCATTAGAATCTGGTGAAAAGAAAACCATTACGTTTAATCTTAATCATAAATCGTTATCATTTTATGACCCATCTAAGAAAGAATGGGTTGCCGAAGCGGGCATGTATGAAATATTAGTTGGCAGTTCTTCTCATGACATTCGTTTGAAAGAGGGTTTCGAGTTGATTTCGTAAAATTTTTAGTAGCCGCAATTTGGCTATCCACTTAAAAAATGAAGGTATTATTGATTCCTTTCACAGTAGGGGCAACCACAAGGATGCCCCTACATAAGTCATTTAGTTTAAACCTTTTTAAACCGAGAGAAACTAACCTTTCACTGCACCTGCTGTGAGACCATCTACGATGCGGCGTTGAAAGACCAACACCATCGCAATAAGTGGAATAGTGACTACAACTGAAGCCGCCATGATGTTATTCCATGGTATTTCGCGTTCACTACTCCCGCTAAAGAAGGCAATGGCGGGCTGTACCGTCCTTGCCGTAAAATCTTGAGTTAATGTCAAAGCAAAAACAAATTCATTCCAAGCCATGATAAATGCTAACATTCCTGTAGTAACGATAGCGGGCATGGTCAAAGGCAACAAAATCATGTAAAACGTTTGGAATGGTGTTGCTCCATCAACCATAGCTGCCTGTTCAAGTTCGCTAGGTAATGACTTGAAAAAATTGGTTAAAACCCATGTGGTAAATGGTAAGGTGAAAATCAGATAGGTCAAAATCAAACCTAATAGGGAATTATACAACTCGAATTGTTGACATTGCCCCCCTACAACAATACATGGATTTCGTACAAAGGTAAAGAGTGACCCAATGATGGCAATGGAAGGAAACATCGTCATTGACAAAATCAGGTATAAAATCGGTGCTTTTCCTCGAAATGGAAGCCGTCCCAAAGCGTAAGCTGCCGATGACCCAACCGCAATCGAAAGGGCAGTAACAACGAATGAGACAATTATTGAGTTTCTCAATCCGAGTGCAAAGTCATCATTTTGGAAAACGGTAACATAAGACTCCCAATAAAGCCCTTGAGGTAGAAGTGTAACATTGAACAATTGTCCCGACGTTTTTAATGAGGAAACAATTGCCCAATAGAATGGAAATAGCAAGTAGATACAAATAATGAAAAGTAAGACATAAAATAACCCTTTTTTGACTTGTTCTCCTTGTTTGTTTGTCATATTACGCCTCCTCTATCCTAAATGCGGACATGTAAATCACTACAAACACGGCGATAATGATAAACATGACCACGCATATAGCCGAACCATAACCAATCTTTTGGAAGTCAAAAAGGTTTTTGTATGCATAAGTTGCCATCACCTCCGTTCCACTACCTCCATTGGTCATAACTTTAATGGCATCAAAAATACGTAGTGCGTCTAATGTACGGAAAATTAGGGCGACTAAAATAGCAGGGCGAAGTAAGGGCATGGTGATTAGCCAAAACTGTTGCTGCCAGCCATGCAATAGGTTGCTCAATAATGCCTATGTTTTGGAGAATGTAATTAAATACCCCAAACACATCATTATACATCCATGCCCACATCTGAGCCGAAACCACAGTGGGAATGGCCCAGGGTATTAAAACTGCGGTACGCATCATTCCTCTTCCTGGAAACTTGGAGTTAATCACCATAGCAATAAACAGACCTGCAATGAGCTCTAGGACGACAGAAAGAAATGTCAATACAACAGTATTGCTGAGTGATTCCCACCAGTTTTTGTCTGAAGCACGAGTGCTCGTGCTACCATCTTTTTCATTACGAATTTTGGTACCAAGCAATTTGGTATAGTTTTCAAAACCAATATACTCGCCTTGCCCTGGTTTGCCTAAGCGTTCACTGGTAAAACTTAAGGACACGGCTTTGTAAAGTGGCCAAGCAGCCACCAGAAGAATCACAATCAGCGTTGGGGCTAATAGTATATAGGCAAGTTGTTCTTGTTGTCTCGCAAACTTACCTTGCGGTGCTTTCAAAAAATTCATAAACTTACCTCGTAATTTAATTGTGGTTTTTGGGAATTTCAGTAGAAAATGAAAAGGCATACAAAAAATAAATCTTTTGCATGCAACAGCTAAAGCTGTTGCATGCCGTTATTCTACTTTAATTCCCAAAGAGCCACATGTTATCCTATGGTTGTCCTGTTGGAAAATCAGTGATATCTACCAAATCATCTTCAAGGTATTGAAGAGCATCTTCGGCAGTTTCCTCACCGGTCAAAATAGAGTGAACACCATCAAAGTAAGCAGCACTTACTTCATTATAGAGTTCACCTGAAATAGTAGATGGGCGGGCGACTGCATTAGTAAAGACATCAAACATTGACCCCATGAACGGTTGAGCGTTAAGAATATCACCATCTGAATAGAGACCTGCAATTGTTGGTAGATTGCTACTGCTAATAGCTCGTGCTTTTTGACCTTCACGACTAGCCATATAACGAGCAAACAAAGCGGCCGCATCAATGTTTTTCGAATACTTAGAAACCATCAATTGCCAACCACCTAAAGTTGCCCCACTTCGTCCACCAGCACCTTGTGGTAATACGGTAGCATCAAATTTACCTTTGATTGGTGAATCATCACTGTTACCGAGTTGGTAAGCATAGGGCCAATTTCGCATAAAGGCGGCTTTACCACTTTGCCACACACCACGAGCATCTTCCTCTTGATAGGTAGTGCTACCAGGAGGTGAAATATTATCAACCCAACCTTTAGCACGATTGAAAGCAACCGCGGCGGCTGGATTATTGATGGTAATTGTGCCATCGGGTTCAATAATTTGTCCGCCACCTTCAGAAATTTGCCATTCAAGGGCATCACAGGTTAAACCTTCGTAATTATTCCCTTGCCAGACAAAACCCCAAAAAGAGTCATCTCCTTCGGCTCGTTCGCCATCTTGGATGGTCTTTGCCATTTCTTCTAGTTCATCCCATGTCTTGGGTGCTCCGTCATAGCCATACTTTTCAAGAAGGTCAGTTCGATAGTATAACATGCCTGCATCTGTGAACCATGGAATACCGACTAACTTACCATCTACAGTATTATTTTCTATGATGGCGGGGAAGTGTGATTCTATTTCTTCTTTAGGGATATAATCATACAGATTAGTTGCATGGTCAGCCAACATACCGGGCCAAATCACATCAATTTGGAACACATCAATATCGGCTGATTGAGCCCCAAGGAACTGCAACTGTTGAGTCAAGTTATCAGTGGCTGACTCAGGAGCATAGATAATTTCAATTTCAATTCCTGTCTTTTCGGTGAAATTATCAACTAATTCACCATAAGAAGTGGCTGCGTCACCGACTGCACCAAAAAAGACTTGGAGTTTGGTTCCTTCATAATCGCGAACCAAAAAACCAGCTACGACTTCATCTCCACCTGCACCTGTCAATGTACCTTCCCCTGCTTCAACATCTGCTTCAGGTGGGGTGCCTATACTAAAGCCTGTAATGTCTACCAGGTCGTCTTCTAAATCTTGCAGGGCAATTTCTGCCTCTGCTTCACCTGTCAAAATAGTGTGAACTGCATTGAAATAATAAGCACTTACTTCATTATATAATTCACCCGTTACCGTAGAGGGGCGGGCAACAGCACTATTAAACACGTCAAACAGCGAGCCCATAAATGGTTGGGCGGCTAAGACATCACTATCTTTATAAAGTTGTCCAATGGTTGGCAAATAGCTATTATCAATAGCTCTTGCTTTTTGACCATCACGACCTGCTAGGTGTCGTATGAGTTCGGCAGATTCCACTGGATGCTCAGAATATTTAGAAATCATCAATTGCCAACCACCTAATGTAGCTGCATGTAGCGTTGCACCTGTTGGCAGGCGGACAGCATCAAAATTATTTTGAATTGTGCTTTCTTCGCTATTACCAAGTGCATAGGCATAGGGCCAGTTACGCATGAAAGCGGCATTACCACTTTGCCATACCCCGCGTGCATCCTCTTCTTGATACGTTGTCACACCAGGCGGCGAAATAGTATCAACCCAACTTGCGGCCCGCTTGAAGGCGGCCATAGCGTTGGGATTATTAACGGTAATTGTGCCATCGGGTTCAATAATTTGACCACCATTATGAGAACGTTGCCATTCAAGGGCATCACAGGTTAAACCTTCGTAATTATTCCCTTGCCAGACAAAACCCCAGAAGGAGTCATTTCCATCAGCTCGTTCACCATCTTGGATTTTTCTAGCCATTTCTTCTAATTTATCCCAAGTTTCTGGTGGACCATCATAACCATATTTTTCAAGCAGGTCAGTACGATAGTAAAGCAGACCTGCATCGGTAAACCATGGCAATCCTACTAACTTACCACCCACAGTATTATTTTCAATAATGGCGGGGAAGTGAGCTTCAATTTCTGAACGAGGAATCAACTCGTACAGGTCAGCCGCATGGTCAGCCAACATACCAGGCCAAATCACGTCGATTTGAAAAACATCAATATCGGCGGATTGGGCTCCTAAAAATTGTAATTGTTGAGCTAAGTTGTCTGTCGTAGACTCAGGAGCCGTAACGACTTCAACCTTTGCACCTGTATTTTCTTCAAATTCTTTGATTAAGTCACCATAAGCGGCGGCTTCATTACCAACAGAACCGAAGAAAGCTTTAAGTGTCACTCCTTCAAGTTGAGGCTCTTCTTTTTCTACCTCTGCTGGTTTTTCCTTTGCAGGTTCAGCTTGTTCTGGTTCAGGAGTTGCTGGTGAACAAGCACTCATAACCAACGAAATCAGCACTAATAAGGTAACTAAAAATGATAAACGTTTTTTCATTATCGAATTTTCCTTTCCAATTTTTCACATGTACGGCAGGTTTCTGTCCTGCATACATGTCACAGATAAAAATCTGTGCTAATTTAACTAAAAACTGTAAAACTAATCTTGTAATATGAAACATTGTACAAGCATAAGATTGATTCCTGTAACCACCTCCTTTCAAGAAGATTAAACTTATGACAATCGTAACCTTGAAACGGTTTTAACATAATTAACACCACGCGTTATATATCCCCAAACATTTGTGGCAGTTTTACTTTCTCCACTTTCACGCGGGACACATGTATAAGGCACCTCTTGAACCATAAAATTGGCTCGCTTGGTTCGATAAAGTAAATCAATACAATACTCACCGTAATCACCGCGTAGCGTAATTTGCTCAAAAATTTTCCGATGGGCTAAAATAAAGCCACTGGTGTAATCTTTGATACCCCAATCAAGTAATAGACTTGCCCCCAAATTGATAACCCGACTCAACGTTCTGCCAGTTAAAGAATGTGCTACATCGGCTCCATCTGAAACATATCGTGAGCCAATCACCATGTCAGCTCCATTTTCAATAGCCTTTACCAGTTTAGCCCAGTCTTCAGGGGGCATGCTTAAATCGCAATCCATCCAACCAATATAAGTACCTTTTGATTCTGTAATCCCTCGTTGTATTGCACTGGTGAGACCATTCTCATCAACACGCCGTATCAAACGAACACGAGAATCAATCTTTTCTTTTTCCTGCACTAATTGCCATGTTCCATCTGGTGAATCATCATCAACGACGATGATTTCCAAATCGTAATTATTTAATGTGACTAAAGTGCGGTCAATCAAAGAAGTGATATTATCCCGCTCATCAAATGTAGGCAGTACAATAGAGATATACATAATGTACCTTGACAATTATGGTTGCATTTCAGACCATTATTATTAAACTACTCAATTTTACAACACTTATTTTTTTGGGGCAAATTTACAAACTAATTTTGAGAAGTTCAACTCTCATTATGCTCCTGCAAATATTGCAACACCGCCTGTACGCTAGGGTTTTTTAATGCTAAAACAAAAAACATGGCTTGGGATATTTTTCGATATGATTTTCAATCACGTGGTCGCACAATGGAGCGAAACAAATTGCTTTTTCATGTCAAAGCAAGTTTTGAACAGCCCTAGTCAATCGCTAGCCATATCCAGTATTTGTTCTTTTTGTTGCCTACAAAAAACCACTAAACGTTGTTCAATAATATTATAACGTCTATCTTGTTCTTCATCTGTGGTAATTAACACCTGTATGATTTTTGCTTGACATGGTAGGTTGAAATTGGGATGGCTTAAGGCTTGTTGAAATTCATCGCTACGAATATCGGCTCTGACCAAAGGGGTAATAAACGTTTTCCATTGTTGCAAAAGTGTTCGTTCAGGTACGACCTTAAGCCAGTTTATAACTTCTTCTTCAATGGTCTCCACACGTTTTGCCAGAGGATGTTCCACTTCAAAATTCGCTAATTGATATGTTACTTGTTGATAATATTCAGTATTAGCAAAACTGCTCAACCAACTTTTACCTTCTTCAATAAAAATAGGTTCAGGGAATTTACCTTCCACAATGTCATTTTCAAGAATGTTGGTCAATCGTATCGTATTTTGAGCGGCTCGTTCTATCAAAATGGTGGGGTACATGAAAAATTCGTCTGAACTTAGAATGACATCATTATATGCTATCCAACATGCTGTCAGAGTGTAAATATCGTTTTCATTAACAGGTAGCAATACATGTGGCGAGTCAAGGATTGCACGTACATTTTCCCGCAACAAAAAAGCGGCATTGGAGATATTGCCATACACATCTTCTTCTTCCTCAAGCCCTTCTATGATGTCCACCCAAACTTCATGCTCGGTGTCATAAAAACCTAAAATAATTTCGACATCTTCTTCAATGAGAGCTTCTAAAATACGATGTATTCGTTTTCGCAACTTTTCTTCTCTCGGCATTTTTCTAATAGAATCAGTACATTTTTGAATCATCCACTTGGTAATACTAATCAAATAATGGCGGGCAAATTGAAGCATGTCAGTTGAAGCTTCATACAAGTGATGTGATAATGTTTCCTCATCAGTTTCCAAATTTAAGATGGATGGTATAATGATATTATAATTTTCATCTTCAATCCGTATGTTTGCCCAGTGATATAACAAAGATTCATGGGAATCAAGTATTTGTTCAATTAGTTCATGAAGCGAAACTCGAAAATCACCGTTGTCATACCAATCATATTGTGTACCTGTTTCAAAACTAAAATCATAATTATTTAAGACAAATAATTCCGCATCTATTTCAAATTCATCAGTATCATAAGCTTCTGGAAGTTCTTGTTGCATACTAAGGGCATGATTAAACGCGGTTGATATTTGAGCATAAAACTTCATCTGGGCAAGAAATTCCATATCACCCCCAAATTCTTTAAATGTATATGTTTTTATGAACGATTCTTGCAAAGCCAATAGCCGATTAAAAGCGGCTGATATTTGGGTATGAATTTTGATTTGATGGTTAATACGTTTACCAAGTGCATGCAGTCGGCTTGGTTTATTGTCCAATATGTCTTGACGATGAAATTGAATATATTGCTTTGTTTTGGCGGCATTTTTGGCAAGTTCACTAGCAGGCTTCAGGTCAATTACACCTGAACAAATGTGCGGTATTAAATCAGGATAATGTTGAGTTATAAATAGAGACTGCTCAATATTATCTTTGGTGAATATCAAGTGTGGTTTTTGTTTGGATTTAATATCAGGTGCTTGATATTGAGTATATAAGCGATTACCAATGAAAACGGCTTTTGATACATCCGACTGGTTACAAATATCCGCATTGATTGCCCAATCGGGTAAAACACCATCACCTTCAAGTTTGTTAAAAATAGCATGTAAAGGCACATTTTCATCAGAGATTAAAAGCCGAGCTAACCTAAAAATATTACCTATTAAATCAGATTCACTTTGTTTTTTATAACTACTAAGAGCAATCACAACTTCAGGAGTCATAGGCGTGCCATCATGGTTACATGGCACACTAAAATAAGTAACGGGAACATTCCCTTGATGAGCTATGATGGCTGCTAATACTCGACCTCGCCCATCCATGATTTGAGCATGACCTGACTCAAAGGTAAGGCTAATTTGATTTAACAGACCATGCTTGCGAATACTTTGCATCAATGGCATAATCTCATAAGTTTTGCTAGGTGGGTAAAATTTAGTAGCGTGATGAAAGAAATTTGCTTTTTCCAACACCTGTTGAGCTATCAAAATCTGTTCATCAATAGCTAATCCTTGTCCTTTTTCAAAAGCGGTTTGGAATAATGACAAGACAGTGGTAAGAGTGAGGTCTATGTTTTCCTTGCCGACCAAATTGGGGTATAATGCGGAAACATTAAATAATTGATATGCCACCGTCAGTTTTTCAGATGTTAATACTGTATTTATTTCTGTTTGATGGTCTGTTGATTCTACTATCATATTTTTAGCCATGACACTATCCTTTTATTATTTGTCATATTTAGTTTAAAGTAATACCGTTGGAATCCAAAAGCTTAAGCTTTTAGACTCCTGTTTATTTCATTATACCATAACAAAAATATCGTATCAAATTATCACAGAAGGCGTGAGTAATTCAACAATTTTCTGTAACGACATATAACACAGGGTAATTGTCAAACAAGAAAGGATAATTCAATTTGAATATTTTTTATATTGGTGCTAGAATGACCATGATTGCAGACAACAAAGTAACATTTTGGATCCAGACCTAACAGGTTTTAAAATCTGTCAGGTCTAAGAAAATATCCCTATAATACAGTTCAATTTGAAAATAATCTTGCTTTGTGTTATAATTTTATCCATAACTTATCGTAAAGAGGTCATGAAAAATAATGTTTGGTAGACTAGCTAACGTATTCAAGAAAATACTTCCTAATCCTTACAAAAGAGAAATTAAAAAACTGATGCCTGCCGTCGAGAAGATACAAGCACTCGAAGAAGAAATGCGGGCAAAAAGTGATGAGGAATTACGACAACTAATTGCCGATTTTCGGTCGGAACTCAATGAGAAGTTGCAAGAAGACCGTGAAATTGTGGCTGAATTAAAAGAAGATTATGCCGCCGCCTTTGGCGAAGAACGGCAACTGATTGGTGTCGAACTCGAACAAGTTGAAAAGGCTTTGCGAAAATCGGAAGATAAATTATTAGACAATATTTACATTCCTGTTTTTGCCGCCGTTCGTGAAGCAAGTGTACGTACCATCGGCTTGCGACATTATGATGTACAGATGGTAGGTGGAGTCTTACTCCATCAAGGACGAGTAGTCGAAATGAGAACAGGTGAAGGTAAAACGTTGGTGGCAACGCTTCCTCTGGTTCTTAATGCACTGGTCGGACATGGCACACATTTGGTTACACCGAATGATTACCTCTCCAAAATAGGGGTGCAAACTGTAGGAGCCATTTATCACTTTTTGGGTTTGAGTGTGGCTGTCATCCAAAGTGCGGGCAATCTCGGCATCGATAAATCATCATTTTTATATGACCCTGAATATCAATCAAGTGATGACCGTTACCAAAATCTCCGTCCTGTTACTCGTAAAGAGGCTTATGATTGTGATGTCACTTATGGCACAAATAACGAATATGGCTTTGACTATCTACGGGATAACATGGCTCGTGACATAAACCAGAAGGTGCAACGTGAACGCCATTATGCCATTATTGATGAGGTAGATAACATTCTCATTGACGAAGCCCGTACGCCTTTGATAATTTCGGGGCAGGCTGAAGAAAGCAGTGAGAAGTATCGCCAATGTGCCCAATTGGTGAGCGGCATGCAGGTTAGTAGTGATGATAGCGTTGAAGACAAAGAACCCGATGGTGATTATGTCCTAGATGAAAAACTACGCGTGGCATATTTCACCGATTATGGAATTGAAAAGGTACAACGGCGACTTGGCGTTACCAATTTATATGACTCGGAGCATGCCAGTTTGTTGCCTTATCTTGATAACGCTTTGAAAGCTTATGCAGTGTTCTATCGAGATAAAGAATATGTGGTACAAAAAGGTGAAGTGATTATCGTGGACGATTTCACCGGACGTTTGATGTATGGTCGGCGTTACAGTGATGGTCTGCACCAAGCAATCGAAGCAAAAGAAAATTTGCGGGTGCAGAACGAAAGTTTTACATGGGCAAGTATTACCTTTCAAAACTTTTTTAGAATGTACAACAAACTATCGGGCATGACTGGTACGGCAGCTACTGAAGCAGAAGAATTTAGCAAAATTTACAAATTGGAAGTATCTGCCTTGCCGACCCATGTCGAATTTCGAGCCTTACAAAATGAGTTGGTTGAAAAAACCCAAAAAATAGATGGTGTTACTTATATTACTTATCATAGTCCCGATAATTCAGAATTGTATTCCAAACGGGTTGATTATCCTGACATCATTTATAAAGACCCAATAACAAAATACAAAGCAGTTGTTCAAGAAATAAAAGAAGTTAGCCAAGCGGGACAACCTGTCTTGGTCGGTACAGTAGCGGTTGAAACTTCCGAAGAATTGTCGAACATGTTAAAGCGAGCGGGGGTAAAACATGAAGTCTTAAATGCTAAAAACCATGAGCGTGAGGCGGAAATTATCACACAAGCGGGACAACCTGGTGCCGTTACCATAGCTACTAACATGGCTGGTCGTGGAGTTGACATCTTACTTGGAGGCAATCCCGATGGTTTAGCTAGGAACGCATTACGACGACACGGCTACGATTTAACTTCGATTGACCATGAGATGTGGCAACAATATTTAGCAAAGGCTCAAGCCCAAGTAGATGAAGACAAAATAAAGGTGCTTGAATTGGGTGGTTTGCATGTCATTGGTACAGAACGCCATGACGCTCGCCGCATCGATAATCAGTTGCGTGGTCGGTCGGGGCGGCAAGGTGATCCTGGCTCAAGTCGTTTTTACGTTTCATTGCAAGATGACCTCATGCGTCGTTTTGGTGGTAGCACTGTATCAAATTTGATGGAACGATTTGGCGTTGATGATGATATTCCCATCGAAGCAAATGTGGTCAGCAAAAGCATCGAGACAGCTCAAACTAAAGTTGAGGGACACAACTTTGATGCCCGTAAGCATGTCCTCGAATATGACGATGTTGTCAACCAACAACGAGAGGTGATTTATTCCCAGCGTAACCGTGTGTTAAGTAGCCCCAATTTGAAAGAGAGTCTTTTGGCGATTATTTATGATGAATTGAATGGCGTTGTGCGGGAATTTACTTCGGAGGATGATTCTGATGAGTGGGATATACCTACCCTGTATAAATCAGTACGGAGTATCATGCCCGTGCCTGATGATGTCAATCCTGCTAGATGGGAGCAAATTACACCTGATGAAATTCAGGAAGAATTGCATGAAATTGCTAAGAAAATCTACGAGGAAAAAGAAGCCCGTATCGGTTCCGAAATCATGCGACACATCGAAAAAACGGTCATGCTTGATGCTATCGACCGTTTGTGGGTGCGTCACTTGACAGCTCTTGAATCCTTGCGAACAGGAATTGGCTTGCGAGCTTATGGACAGCAAGACCCATTGGTAGCATACAAACGGGAATCTCATGACATGTACGACATGCTGGTCAGTTCGATTCAGGAAACTATCGTTAATACAATTTATCGGGTAGATATTGCTCCCGTGAGACAACAACATCCGCGAAACCTGAAAGCAACTCAAGCTAATTTTGATGGTGCAGGGTCTGCTCCTAAAAAGCTACGTCCCATCAAAGCAAATAAAAAACCTGGACGCAATGACCCTTGTTGGTGTGGTAGCGGCAAAAAATATAAGAAATGTCATGAAAAAGAGGATAGGCAAATTGCTAAAAGTTAGTTGTGGTTAAAACAAGAAGGGTTAGTTTTGTGAATACCATAAGCGGGTTTATGCCATAAACACCTACATTAACACTGTTCACAAATGTAGGGGTTTGTGGCACAAACCACATGGTTTAAAATTACAATTCTTACCCTTAGCAAGTATAAAAGCATGGAAAATTAAAAATGTCACCCTAAGTGTCCAAAATGTCAAAGTGAAGAAGTTGTCAAAAATGGTCATGTCCATAATAGCAAACAAAGATATATATGTAAGCAATGTGGTCGTCAGTTCGTTGAAGACCCACAAAACAAGCCCGTTCGAGAATTGCTGTACTATCTTTGGTATTGATATAAAATTTGCCATTATGCTAAGTTTAGGGTATACTACTAATTGATAATTTTAAAAGGTTGCCTTAAAATATGTTTTCTGTAGTGCCACAACAAGAAAAGTCAAATATTAATCCATACATAACTGATGTTCCCGTAGGAGAAAGTCCTACCTTCATTGGGCGTACCGATGTCATTCGTGATGTTAGCCGAGCCTTGCTGAATGTTAATGAAAATGCTCTGTTTTTATATGGGCAACGATGTATCGGTAAAACATCTGCTTTACAACGATTGGTAATCCATTTATCCAAAAATGAGAATTATCATGCCGTATATTTTGATTTGCGTGAGAAAGGAGACTTACCGCTTTGGCAAGTTTTAATAGAATTTGCTACTCAAATCAGCCAGCATTTTGACATGCCACCGCATGCTACTTGGGCTGAAAATGCCCCTCATGCATTCAAACATGATTTTTTGCCTTGCGGTTGATAGGAAACGTCTAAGATACGTTTTTGCTATTGGGCATAAACCAACTGACCGTACAAGCTCACTTATTGCAGCTTTTAAGGGTAGTAGCTTGTATGAGTTGCCATTGCTTACCTTTGAAGAAACTGCCCGTTTGATACGCCTGTCGGAACGAAATGAGTCCCTTTTGTGGCCCTATGAGACTATTACACGTGTACAAACACTTACGGGAGGACATCCATTTATAACACAACAACTTTGTTCGGATGTGTGGGAACAAACTCATCAAGAACCACTTGATAGCACCCCAAATGTACATCTTTCTGATGTTGAACAAGCGGTCTTCATCACCATGAAAAATATCAGTAGTACAATGGAGTGGATATGGGATGGATTGTCTTCTGCCGAACATGTGATTGTTTCGATTTTGGCTGAACAGGATTCTGAATCCAACATCGCCCCATCCGAGTTGGAGAATCTATTAAAAAAGCATGGCGTGCAGGTTTTCATTAATGAATTGCAGAAAGCACCGCGTGCCCTCAAAAACTGGGGATTGATAGAGCCTACACCTTCGGGGTATCATTTTCCTGTTGAGCTACAACGCCGTTGGTTTGCCAAGCATAAGACATGGGAAACTGTAGTAAAAGAGGTAGACCATATTCAACCACTTGCGGAGTCGTTATTTTTAACAGCTAATCATGATTATCAAGAGGGAAATTTTGAAAAAGCTGCCCCCATACTGAAAAAGGCTATTCGCCTTAATCCAAATCATCTGCAAGCAAATATCCTTTTAGCAGAAATTTTGCTGGTGCAAGGTGATATTACACAAGCTCGTCAGTTGTTGGATAGTTTGTATAAATATCATCCTGACGAAGCATGTCCTCGTCTTGTTCAGACCTTACTTCTACAAGCACAATCTGCTACCACCGATGAACAACGTTTAACCTTGTATGAACAAATTTTACATTTAGAGCCAAATCAACCCGAAGCGAAATCGGCTCGACGACAAATTTGGGAAAAGCGAGGAGATACCGCTTTAGAATCTGGTCAATTAGATGAAGCACTGGACGCATTTGAAACAGCAAGCAAGTTTGAAAATAAAAGCGAAAGTGGATTGCAAAAAAAGACAGGTTATATCAAAGCAGAGATAGGTCGCCGTCAATTTAAGATAAAATTAAAACAATTAGAACAGTTAGAAAAGCTTGAAAAATATCAAGAGGCTTATGAACTTGCCCAAGAACTTCATGAACATTACCCTCAAGAAAAAACACGCTTGCCCGATTTGAAAAAATTGGGACGCAGAGCAAATCTGGATAAAACGTATCAAGAAGCATTAGATGCCCTAGAACGCGGCGACCGTCTGACTGCTCAAGAATTATTGACTCAAGTGGTCGCATTAGAACCAAGCTACCGTGAAGCAACACGCTATTTACATTTGGTGACCACAGGGGTAGACATGGCTCATTTGCGTTATCAATTACAAAATGAACGCTGGGCAAGACAAAATGCCGAACATAATGCTCGTCTCAATGCTCAAAAAGCACAAAAATATCATCGTCAACAAATCCGTGAACGATGGGCTTTAGTAAGTGGGGGGACTGTATTTTCGTTTTTTATATTCGGTATGTGCTTGACCATGATTGGGCTAACATCAGTCATTGGTTACATGCGAATAAATCCTACCCCAACTCCTACAGATGCATTGGTTTTCCCGACACCCATTAGTATTTTTACTATTACACCTACTTTATCTAACATACTATATCCAACCTATACCACAACGTTTACTCCATTACCAATACCTCTAACTAGAGAAATACCTCCGACTAAAGAAACACCGCCTACAAAAACTCCTATTCCTGTAGATACGCCTATTCTGACAGAAACACCTACACAAAAACCGATACCCACATTGATTGATAGTTTGACTACTTCACCATTGCCAACACCTAGTGATGAAGAAAATGGTGGAGAAGAAAAAGAAACTCCCACTACTGAATTAGAACCTACCACTACTAAATTAGAAGACTCTACAGACACACCTACACCAACTACCATTCCTATTGAAATTGCTCGTTTTGGTGACAACATTGATATTATTGATTATGATGTTGATAATTTACCCAACGCAGGAGGAGACGAAGCTCATGTAAGCATTGATTGGATATTGATTCGTGAAGTAGAACAAAATTACTGGGCGGCAGCTATTTTCTTAAATAAAGGTCCGGGTGAGGACGGGCGATTAATTCCTGGTTATGGTGAGGAGAGGATTAGGTTATTAACAAACAAAAATAATGATGGGTCATGGAAAGTCGGGGAAAGTATGAATATAGAAATAGATGTTACATTGAAGAGAGAAGCTTCTTCAGGAACCTATTTCATTGGTATTGCAGTTTATGATTCCGAAACCTCAAAAAATCCATTGTCTATTACAATTAATGATGATGATGATGTAGATATTGGCAAAGATGAAGAAAAAGAAATTTTGCTCTTAAAGAATTTTGATGTAGAAAACTAACTTTACATGTCTATACTCGTGAAGGGTAATTATTCACTCCCCCTCGTTGGTAGGGCTGTTCAATGCTAAAGAAGATATTGGATTTCGTACCTCAATCTCATCCATGGGGTATTGTTTTTAACAGCATAAATCCTACACGATGATAAGACATGTGTTCCATATTCCTACGTGTTCTACCTGAAAAATAGCATTGAACAGCCCTGCCCTCGTTGGTAGCCCCCCGTCCCCACGGGGATAGGGAAATCTTACTCCCCTTCTCCTCGTAGGGGAAGGGGCTGGGGGGTTGGGGTCTACTAATAGAATGGTTACTGTTTACTAAACATTCTGTACACTGATTTTAGCCGCGACTGACTTGGCGATTTCACGCAAAGCTTTTGCTGCGGGTGATTCAGGATGACGAATGACGACAGGTACTCCTTCATCGCCACATTCACGCACAACCGATTCAAGTGGTACTTCACCTAAAAATGGTATGCCTGTTTCTTTTGCCATGGCTTTGCCGCCACCTTCACCAAATATGTTATATCGTTTACCAGTATCAGGGGCAATAAAATAACTCATGTTTTCGATAACGCCGAGTATGGGAACATTTAACTTATGGAACATGCCCGCACTACGAATAACATCAGAAATTGCTACTTGTTGCGGCGTGGTTACGATAACGGCACCGCTCAAGCTGATACTTTGAGCTAAACTTAAACTGGCATCACCTGTACCAGGCGGCAAATCCACGACTAAATAATCCAAATCGTCCCAATCAACATCGCTCAGAAATTGGCGAATGGCAGTGTGTATTATGGGACCTCGCCAAATAATTGGTTGTTCTTTTTCCACTAGAAAACCGACACTCATCAGTTTGATACCATGACCAATCAGCGGTTTGATTTTATCATTTTCCGATAGTGGACGCTCATTTACCCCCATCATCAAAGGAATATTAGGACCATAAATGTCGGCATCCATTAAACCAACATTAGCTCCTTCAAGCGACAATGAGATGGCTAAATTTGTAGCGATGGTACTTTTCCCAACACCGCCTTTACCTGCTACAACAGCTATAATATTACGCACATCAATATCCAATCTGTCCGTCAGACTGGAATTTTTTTGTACCTCAGCACCCCAATTGACAGTAATATTGCCGATTTCTGGGATATGTCTCCTCAATGCTGTTTCACAAGCATTTTGGATTTCATTTTTCAAAGGGCATGCGGGTGTCGTTAAGACAACCGTAAATGCCACATCATTTTCTGAAATTTCGACGTTTGTAATCATGTCAAGTGTTACTAAATCTTTGTGTAATTCAGGTTCAATTACATGACTTAAGGCATGCATAACCTGTTTTTCTGTTATTTGTGTCATTAATTTTTTACCTTACTGGAGCGAAAAAGCTTGCTTTTTCATGTCAAGGCAAGCCTTGACCCTCCAGGCTACTAATCGGTAGCCTGTCTAATTTCATCAACAGCATCAGGATTGACTAAGGCACTCAAATCGCCAGCATCCTCACCCAAATATGCGGCACGAATGACGCGCCGCATAACTTTGGCATTACGTGTTTGAGGAATATCCTTGACAAATTTAACTGCTTTCGGTGAAAGTGGTTTTCCCATTTCTTTTGCCACGAGTGCTTTTAACTCCTTAGCCAATTCATCCGAAGCCATGTCATAATTTTCTAAAATACAAAATGCGATGACAGATTGTCCCTTGATTTTATCAGGGATGCCAACCGCCGCCGCTGAAACAACTGATGGATGACTAACCAAAATGGACTCGACTTCCGCCGGCCCCAGACGTTTGCCTGCTACTTTGATTGTATCATCAGAACGACCTAAAATATACCATAAATTATCGTTGTCGATGGCAGCAAAATCGCCATGCACCCATACATTTTCAAAGCGTGACCAATAAGTTTGCATGTAACGTTCGGAGTCGCCCCAAAAACCGCGTGTCATGCCAATCCATGGTTGACGAATGACCAATTCACCTACTGCATCTCGTATAGGTTTACCATCATCGTCCACCACATCAGCAACCATGCCAGGTACAGCACCTGAAAATGCACATGGTTTTAAGGGCATGAACATGTTACCGCAAACAATCCCACCCGAAATTTCCGTTCCACCTGAATAGTTCATGATGGGACGTATTTTTTCGCCGACAACATTAAACAACCATAGCCATGGGTCAGGATTCCAAGCCTCACCAGTTGAGCCAAATGCTCGTAGGCTTGATACGTCATGCTTGTTGACAGGATCCTCACCGTATGTCATCAAGACACGAATTAGAGTGGGTGACACACCCAAAAATGTTACGCCATGTCGTTCTACTAAATCCCACAAGCGGTCAACATCGGGATAGTCGGGAGCCCCATCATAAAATACCATAGTTGTACCCAAAAGCAATCCTCCAAATACTTCCCATGGACCCATCATCCAGCCCATGTCAGTCATCCAATAGAGTGTATCTTGTGGTTTCATATCCATTGAATGAGCCATGTCTTGAGCCGCTTTTATAGGGAAACCACAATGAGTATGTATGGCTCCTTTTGGACGACCTGTCGTGCCAGATGTGTAAATAAGCATGACCACATCTTCAGCAGCGGTGATTTCTGTTTTGGCGGTGATTTCTTGATTTGCCATGAAATCATGCCACCAAATATCACGCCCTTCTTGCATGCTAACTTCGTTGCCTGTTCGTTTGAAGACAACGCAATGTTCGAGGCTTGGCACATCAGCAATTGCCTCATCAGAGATAGGCTTCATGGGGGCAATCCTGCCACGCCGATATGACCCATCACTGGTAAACAACAGTTTTGCATCCCCATCTGCCAAACGTGTAGAAATTGCTTTGGGACCGTATCCCGAAAATAATGGTAAAATAATACCACCTATTTTAGCAATTGCAAGAAATGCAATAGCAATTTCAGGCACCATCGGCATGTACAATCCGACAGCGTCTCCTTTTTTTAAGCCAAGACCACGAAGGGCATTAGCACATTTGTTTACCTCTATCCACAAATCACGATAGCTTAAGAGTTGGATTTTACCCTCTTCTCCTTCCCATCGTATAGCCACTCGATTTTGCATGGGTGTGCCTATCCATTTGTCGAGACAGTTATGAACAACATTCATTTTGCCCTCAACACACCATTTTGCCCATTGAATACCGTCTGATAAATCTACGACTTTTGTGTATGGTTCGTAAAATTCAATATCCAAATCCTGCAAAACCGCATCCCAAAACCAAGCAATATCGTTGGATGATTTTTCCATCAATGCCGAAAGGTTAGGGATACCATGTTTATCCATAAATCGTTTAAGATTACTATTATTTATTTGTTCTGTGGTGGGTCGCCAAACAATCTCCCCACCAAAATCAAATTGAGCTGACAATGTTTTCCTCCTATTTGGAGCGAAAAAGCTTATTTTTTCATATCAAGGCAAGCCTTGACCTCCATTTTCCAAAAAATTGAACTTCTTGATTTTACCATGATTATTTTAGAAATCCAATTTTTTTTGGACAAATTGAATTTCTTGTTTAAACCAACTCACCAAACTCACTAATTATTCACTTCCCATCTTGTCAGTAGACCCTAACCTCCCAGCCTCTTCACCTCTTGGCAGTAGACCCCAACTCCCAGCCCTTCCCCTACGAGGAGAAGGGAGTAAGATTTCCCCTCTCCTTGTGTGGGAGGGGTTAGGGGTGGGGGTGAACGGTTACCTAGCTCACCAAACTCATAATCCTCGATATGTCCACAAACGATTTGCCCCAAAATTCCAAAAGAGAACAACACCAATAGCAGTGGCTTTAGCAATGTAGGCGGCAAATTCTAATGTTAAGGAGTGTTCAGGTATCATTATCTCAAATGTAGGTATGTAAAAATAAGTGTATGTAAAATATACAATTGCCGAGTTGATGAATAAACCCATGATATTAACTAGGACAAATTGGACTAACTGCGTATTCCTGTCACGAGAGCGTGATTCGGGAAATGTCCAAAGCCGATTCCAAACAAAATTATTGACAATCGCTACTGCAACTGAAATGGTATTAGCGATGGTGATATATACTGGGGTTCGCCAGCCTGTTAAAATAATAATTAAGGTAAAAAGTCCAAAATCAATAACAGCTCCACTTGCCCCTACAATGCTAAATTTTATAAAGCGTTTTACTTCTCTTCTTTTATCAGTTTGTTTTACCTTGTCTGTAAAACTTGTCATCATAATTGTTACAGTCCTTCCAAACCAACGTAATTAATCCCAAAATAATTGCTATGTGTAAATACATGCCTTGCACATATAAATTATCAACGAAATTATGCAAATGCAAGTGCGTAATTATTCCGATAGAACCAGCCACGATAGTCCGATTAAAACTATATAACTTGGTACTCATAAGGGTACGCATGGCAAAAATAATCACCCATAGCCATAAGATAATATAACTTAACAAACCCAGAAAACCAATCTCAGCTCCTAAGTTCAAAATGTAGTTGTGAGCATGCCCAAGAGGTTCAATCCATCTACCGATAGCGTAATCGGGATAAACAGTTTGATAATTACCGAACCCAATTCCCAGCCACTTATGGTCAGCCCACATGTTTTGAGCGGTATGCCAATGAGCCAATCGCTCTACCGTAGAGATGTTATCACTGCGAACTGAAATGGTTGAAATATCTTTCAAACCGATGTAGGGAATAGCGGATTCAAACCGTTGAATGATTCCGTCTGGTAGTATAGATATATCTTCTAAAGTATCTGCAATTACCATGCCGATTATACCGACAATGGAAATAATTGTCCACCATCTGCCGTGCAGAAAAACTGTCACTGCAATCGCTACTATTGCTCCTATCCATGCCCCACGTGATTGACTAGCTTGCATGGCATAAGACATGCCCCAAAAAATCAAGATGGTAATTATGGATGTTATTAGAAATTTGATTTTTCCGAAATACCATGTTTCTGTCCGAATTTTTGTTATCAAAGATTGAATTTGCCACAACATCACACTGAAGGCTAACGGTAAAATCAACCCCATGTAACCTGCAAAAGGATTCGGTTGGTTGAATGACCCATAAGCACGCATATTTTCATGATACATAAATTCAGGAGGCCCATAAAGAGTCACAAATTGATAGATTCCTAATCCAGCCTGAGTAACCCCCATAAACAATATCAAACCAACTATCCGTCTGCTATCTTTTAGTGAAAGATTATCCACGATGAATAGGTAAATGATTAACATCTCTATCCACTTTATGGTTTCTATCACACTAGAGGTAATCGAAGTCATGGTCAGCCATGAAAATCCAATTCCTCCCAAGAAAATCATGAATGGAAATAGCAACGGTGGATGAGGAATAACAATTGCTTGTTTAGAAGCTTTCCTCAATAGCCATGAAATCAACATCAAGCCAATGAGCGGTTCCATGGGGGTAAGATTTGCTTCGCCTATTTCCAACTGAAGGAAAGAACTGAAGGGAATGATTGGAATTAGCAAGTACAAACATAATTTTGGCTGAATCAGGATTAAGGTTAGGAGTATTGTGCCTGCTAAAATACTTCCTATCAAAAGGACAGGCATGGTGGCAAAACAAATACCCAGCCCAAGCAAAACAATGACACATAGTACGGATTTCCAGTCCGTACATGCGGACAGACAAGATGTTTGTCCTACATGGGTGTTATTGATGTGCCAATTTGTTTCGAAAATACGCAATAGCTTTTGCCAGTCCATCATTAATATCAACCTGCGGCTCCCAATCTAAAATGCGTTTTGCTTTGCCAATATCGGGCTGACGTTGTTTGGGGTCATCTTTGATACGTTGGTCTTTAGGTTGAACAAATGTAATTTCAGATGAGCTATCGGTTAGCTCAATAATCTTATGAGCAAATTGCAGAATGGTCATCTCTTTTGGGTTGCCAATGTTGACTGGGTCAGTTTCATCAGAATGAAGAAGCCGATAAATTCCCTCAACTAAATCACTGACATAACAAAATGAACGTGTTTGCAAGCCATCACCAAAAACGGTCAGGGGTTTGTTTTCCAATGCTTGAGCGATAAAGTTTGGTACAACACGTCCATCATTAAGACGCATTCTTTCCCCAAAGGTGTTAAATATACGGACAATTCGGGTATCAACCCCATGATAACGATGGTATGCCATTGTGATTGCCTCGGCGAAACGCTTTGCCTCATCATACACGCCACGTGGACCAATCGGGTTGACGTTTCCCCAATATTCCTCTGTTTGGGGATGAACAAGTGGGTCACCATAGACTTCAGAAGTGGAAGCTAAAAGAAGTTTAGCACTTTTTGCCTTTGCCAAGCCTAATGCTTTATGTGTTCCTAATGCTCCTACCTTTAAAGTTTGAATCGGTAATTCCAGATAATCAATCGGACTAGCAGGTGAAGCAAAATGCAAAACCGCATCCAGTTTTCCACCAATGTAAATGTAATTTGTGACATCATGCTTAATAAACAAAAACTTTGGATGTCTCGCTAAATGTTCAATATTGGCTGTATTGCCTGTAATTAGGTTATCCATGGCGATAACTGTATGCCCTTCAGCCAAAAAATGGTCACATAAATGGGAGCCAAGAAAACCAGCCCCCCCAGTAATCAATACACGCAAAATATACCTCCCTAGAAAATTTGTAATTGTACGAATCCATTATACGCTTATTGGAAAAAAATGCAAGTGTTGTCATGATAAGGTCAACAATTCCCATTTTGGGTAATTATTCACTCCTCTTCATGTTAGACCCCAACCCCAAGACCCTTCCCCCTACGAGGAGAAGGGGAGTAGGTAGGGCTGTTTAATGCTAAAACAAAAAACATGCTTGGGAGATTTTTCGACATGATTTTCAATCACGTGGTCGCACATGGAGCGAAAAAGCTTGCTTTTTCATGTCAAAGCAAGTTTTGACCCTCCAGTTTATCTTGTCAAAAAATAGCATTGAACAGATATGAATAGTAGGGGCCGTACGCCCCTACAACTAGCATTGAACAACCCTAGTGCTGGGGGTGAACGGTTACCTTTTTTTGTGGAATTTTGCTTATTAGTTTTTCTGTGGTACAATGGGCTTTGCTAGATGAAGAATTTGTGTTCTATACTCATGAATGCCATTTGGATCTAGACCTGACAGGTTTTTAAAAACCTGTCAGGTCTAACAGGTCTAACCATTGAACCTTTAGTTATTACCTTTAAAATGATATTTTATAATAGTGCTACGTTTCTTAATTTAAAATTACAGTCTTTGGAGGGTTTAATTATCGTGACACAATGTTAAGTGCAGTTCAAAATCCAAGTCAAGTAAAATATGAACTGGATTCTTATAATTACTATTTTCAACAAGAATTGGATGCAACACCATTTCCAAATTTTCCCATAGCTAAAAAGATTCATGCTGTCTATCCCATTTTTGGTAAGAAATACGACCTGTTTAAGCGTACCAGTGAAGGGCTACATCGAATTTTTGAAAAGGTATGTGAAGAACGACATCGAGAATTAAATGCTGGCGAGGACACATTTCATTTTACAGAGATTGAACAAAGACTAGCTCGAGTTCATCCCAAAAACATGCCTTTAATTCGACATCTACGCTTTGATGCTATTTACTCACCTTCACACCATGACCTGAAAATTTTGGAATGTAACCCAGAAAATCCTGGTGGGCTTTGGGATAATGATTTTGCCGTCAGTTGCATGGCACGAAACATGAGCAAATTGTATCAGGGCATTTTTGCTCCCGATGGCGATTTTTCAAAAATCAATCATCGAAAACAGCATGAGCATGCACTTCATTCTATTGTATCTGCTCATGAGGCTATGTATGGCTATCCCCCTGTTACCATAGCCATCGGTGTTTTCCCTGACGATGATGGATATTTCGTCGGGGAATGTCAAGCCAATTATTTTCGTTCACAGGGATATAATGTCGTTATGGTTGACCCATGTGAACTTCGTTATTGGGAAGGGAAAGTTTATGCTCCCGATAACACTCCTGTTGATGTCTTATTTCGTAGCTTTGTGTTGTCAGAAACACGCGACTATGCCCATGGTTTAGAATATTTTTGTCGTGCCTACGAAAATCATGATTTGTGTGTCGTGCCGCCCATGTCCGATTCATTGGTTACTTCCAAAACACTCATTGCTGAAATCCCGACCCGCTATCGGCATTTATTGACTGAAGAAGATATCCGCATGAAACCATCAAATCACCATACTATCATCCTGATGGACGAGTTTCCATTGAAACTATCAATGTGGTCATCGGAAATTTGACTATTTTAGATAAGTATATCGGTACATTGGTTCGTGGTTCGCTTTCAAACGTGATTAACACCCATCAAGGTGCTGAAATTTTGACTCCCTTTGACCCCGATTATCTTAGGATTTAGGATTAGGAATTTAGGAAAAGATTCTATGAATAAAGATATTCAAGTTACAATAGAAAAAGTAAAACCTATCTTAAAAATAGCGGCACCTTTTGTAGGAAAATTTGCCGCCCAAACAACCGCCGATTATCTCAACAATCGACGTGAGGCACGCTTTGAGAAAGAACGCCCTATTGAATGTCCACCATGTCCTGAAGCGGTTTATATGGCTAGGCAGGTAAAGAAACCTGCCATGCTAAGTTCAGGTACAATTTTATCGCATCTGTCAAGTGGTTTAATCGGTGGTATTATCACATTCGTTGGGGCAATGTGGTTTTTGAGAAATAGTTAATGTACACATGTACAATGAAAATACCACCGCAACTCTTAAAGTTATACCAACTGTTTCAAAATTCTCGAAATATAATTGGTATAACTGTTTTGATGGTGCTTTCTCTCATAACACCGCTTTTTGGTGTAGGAGGGGATTTTTCAGCATTTATTGCGGCAGTAACCCGCATTGGCTACGGTGTTCACACTTGGAATCCATACCCGTTTTATTGGTTGGTTGAACCATTTGCTTTGCCACCATTACAATGGGGATTTTTATTGTGGTTGCTCTTGAACATGCTGGGCTATCTGTACGCCATTGATAAATTTCATGGCGATTTTTTGTCTTTTAGCTGGTCATATCCTGCGATTTATGGCATCCTGACAGGACAATCGGAAGGTATTGCGGCTTTAGGTTTAGCATTGGGTATGTTTGCTCCAAGTTGGGTAGCTGGCATAGGAATTGCATTTCTTAGTTTTAAGACACATTTGGGGCTGGTGCCAATTATTTTTATCATCGCTTACCGTCGAGATTGGCGAGTGTTGATAATTCCTATCGTTCTTTATTTGGCTAGTTTTCTGTATTGGGGATGGTGGATACCAGAATGGCTCGGAAACATGTACATGCCAGGCTCGGTTGAATGGCGACTTAGTCACAATACATCCCTTTTCCCATGGGGACTGATATTTATTCCCTTAGCCTGGTTTTGGTGGCGAAATTCGTTGAGCATGTGGTTGATAATACAAGGGCTAACCATGCCATACTACACGCTTTACTCATATTCAATTGTTTATGTGGCTTGCCAAGTTCCATGGTGGGTTACAGCTTTTATGTGGCTTAGCATTATTGTTAATCATCCCATTCCGAAAATGATTGTGCCGTTTTTATTGATGATAGCAGTACAACATCAATTAGAGATATACCAAAAAAGGGTTAGTTTTGTGAATACCGTAAGAGGGTTTATGCCATAAACCCCTACATTAATACCGTTCACAAATGTAGGGGTTTGTGGCACAAACCACATGGTTTAAAATTACAATTCTTACCCTTAGCAAGTATAATACCAGTTAAGGTCAATTTGACATGAACTTACGAGAGGAGTCCACTATCCTTTGCGGACTCCTAATTACAGTTGAGGGTTAAAACTATGACATACAAAGGACATTTTCTCATGGGGGCAGGTACGTCTGTTGCCATGTTTACGGTTGGTTACTTACTTAACGCAAATGGTATTCCTTATACATTATTTGTCAGCGTTCCCTTTGTCATGTTGGGTAGCATTTTGCCTGATATTGACAATGAGAACAGCCGTATCAGTCATCGTTTGCCGACCATATCCAAAACTATTCGCTCCGTGACCACACATCGAGGAATAACTCATTGGATTGACTGGGGAATATTATTTATTGCAATGGGTATTGGGATTAGTCTGCTTGGTGGTCTGTTTGGGCTGTATGGCATGTGGATTTTTGTTGGTTTGGGATTAGGACACTTAACCCATTTGCTAGGTGATAGCATGACTCGTGCAGGTATTCCTAAAGGCATCTTATTTCGTTGGCTGAATCGCCGTAAGCGATTGTGGCTGTTTCCGTATTCGATGAAAACGTTATCACTAACGACTGGTTTTAAGCCAAGTATTGCTGAATGGCTGTATGCCGCACTATGGACAGGAGCATGGGCTTTGCTTGCTACGATGGTTATGGTTTATGGCTGAATCTGTAGCTCAAATAAAAAGAAGTTCGTTGTAAATACGAACTTCTTTTTTGGAAATTGGTATTGGAAAATTTGTGTTTAAACAAAAGCCCGCAAACGTCTTGCCTTGTCAGGGCGACGTAACTTTTTAATAGCTTCTTTTTCTATCTGGCGGATGCGTTCACGTGTAAGCCCGAATCGTTCGGCAACATCTTGGAGTGTCAAACAATGCCCGTCACGCAACCCATAACGAAGCTCCATTATCCGACTTTCACGAGCCGTTAGAGTAGCCAATGCTTTTTGGATTTCTTTTCCCAACAAGGTTCGGTCAATTTCACTTTCTAACTTAGCAGAATCCTCTTCCATAACAAAATCAGCTAGTGTTGCCCCATCATCACCGACTGGAGCTTCTAAAGAAAGAGTTTCTTGACCATCACACAGCAGATTTTCAATTTGTTCAGGAGTGTCGTTCAATACTTCAGCAATTTCCTTAAGATCAGGAGTATGACCAAATTCCTGTGTAAGTTGATTGATTGTTTTGCGTATGGCACCCAAACGGTCAACCTTATGCACAGGTAAACGAATTGTGCGTGTTTGCACAGCCACCGCCCGACTGACACTTTGCCGAATCCAGTAACTAGCATACGTACTTAGACGTACACCACGAGTGGGGTCGAATTTGTCAATGGCTCTAATCAACCCAAGAACTCCTTCTTGAGATACTTCTGCTAATGTAAGACCATGCCCCGTGTAGCGGCCGGCAATACTGATTACCAATCGCCCGTTGGAAACAATCAATGTTTCGCGTGCCTTGTGACCAATTTTAGCTGTTTTTTCTAATCGCTTTAGCTCCACCACATCTTTGGGGGGATTTCTATTTAGCAATGTCCGTGCCTTTTTCCCTGCAATCATCTTTGAAATAAGGCAACGTTCTTCCTGATACGACACAGGTGCAGTTCTAGCTAAATTTGCGATAGATAACCGATATAGTGCTTCTTCTGGAACCCAAGTTGTTGTCATCGTACACCCCCTCTTGTTACAAATTCAATAATTATTGCGTAAGGTGAGAATTAATTATAAAGACAATACAATTTTAGTAAAAAATTATTAGATTCAGATTAAAAAAACAAGTACAAGGCATATTTTAGGCTATATTACTTATGAAATGATATTTTTCACTACACTAAATTTTAGCAATGCTAAATAATTTTGTACATTCACTCAACGTTTTAAAGTGGTCAATTATGACATGTCAACCATAACTTTCAAATATTAGTCGAGTGATTGATTTAATCAGCAAATTAGAGTAGTATGGTATCAGCTTTTAAATTTGGGGGATTATGTTTGAGATTATTTTTTTAGCCTTAAAAGTGGGCTTGGTTTTAGACGGCTCAATAAAGTTTTACTGACACATGGTCATCTAGACCATATACTTGGTTTAGGTGGTTTAGTTTCCACCTTAAGCCGTTGGGAAGCCTTGCATCATATCGAAATTTACGGTGGTAATTCAGCCCTAGAACGGGTAAAAATATTAATTCAAGATGTCGTATTGGGACATGTTCCTTTACCTTTTCATGTTGATTACATTCCGTTAAAAGCAGGAATCATTTTTGAAGATAAATCATTTATCTTAAGTGCATTCCCAGTCAGTCATCGTGGGACAGGTTGTTTTGGGTTCGTTTTTGAAGAGAAACCACATTATCCATTTAATGCTGACAAAGCTATTATGCTTGGTATCCCCAACGGGCCTGAAAGGCGTAAATTAGTTGAAGGAAAAACAATTATCCTAAACGATGGGCGGATGATTTCTCCTGATGATGTGTTAGAACCAGCTATACACGGTACCAAATTGGTTTTTATTGCTGATGTGGGTGAAACAGCTGAGCTAGTTGATATTGCACAAGATGCTCATGCTCTTGTCATTGAAGCGACATACGTAAATCGTGATGTTAAAATGGCTCGACAATTTGGGCATATTACCGCCGCCGAGGGAGCAACTTTAGCAAAAATGGCAAATGTAAAAAATCTTTATTTGACTCATCTCTCGCGACGCTACCATTCCCATGAAGTTTTAGCCGAAGCTCAAGCTATCTTTCCCAATACTATCGTCGTTAATGACCTTGACCGAGTACAAGTAACGCGTTGATAAAAGATGTCAAAGCTAGTTGTAGGGGCGTACGGCCGTGTGCCCCTACTATTCAGCGTGGCCGTACGCCCCTACTATTCAGGGCTGTTCAATGCTATTTTTTCAGGTAGAACATGTAGGAATATGGGACACATGTCTTATCATCGTGTAGGATTTATGCCATCAGGCCTGGGTTTGGGTCTACTAAAATAATTACGGAAATGAGGAGTATTTTATGAAAATATTAGTTACAGGTGGTGGTGGATTTTTAGGTCGTTATATTGTTGAGCAATTACTTGCACGAGGTGATGCGGTTACTGTTTTTGCTAGGGGAATATATCCCGAACTAGAACAAGTTGGAGCCACACTGATACGAGGAGATATTAGCGATAAATCAGCAATTAGCCAAGCATGTCATGGCATGGATGCAGTTTTTCATGTGGCTGCAAAAGCAGGTTATTGGGGAACATGGGAGTCATTTTACAGACCAAATGTTATTGGTACTAAAAATATTATTAACGCCTGTAAGGCAAACAGTGTGCCAAAATTAGTTTATACTAGCTCGCCTAGCGTAGTGTCAGATGGAAAACCAAAAGAAGGCATCGATGAGTCTTATCCATATCCTAACCGTAATATTGGGGGCCACGCGATACCCAACTTTTGCCCAGAATGATTGCTCGTGCTAAATCAGGTCTATTGTTTCAAATAGGAGATGGCACAAACAAATCTGATATAACCTATGTGGAAGATGCTGCACATGCTCATCTTCTGGCGTTGGATGCATTGGAGATAGGCTCAGCTGTTGCTGGTCAAGTGTATTTTATCACCCATGATGAGCCTGTTCTTCTTTGGAATTGGTTAAACAATTTCTTTCGTCAACTTGACATTCCACCCGTTACGCGTAAAATACCTTACTTTGTAGCTTATATGCTTGGTTGGATATTTGAATTAGTTTATCGTAGTTTTAATCTTAGTGGAAAACCACGCATCACACGTCTTCTAGTCAATGCTTTGGCAAATACGCATTATTATGATATATCCCGAGCTAAGCATGATTTGGGATACCAGCCACAAGTAAGCATGGAAGAAGGCTTGGAAAAAACGGTGGATTATTTCCGTGAGTGATAAATTGGAGGTCAAAGCTTGCTTTGACATGAAAAAGCAATCTTTTTCGCTCCATGTGCGACCATGCCATGTAACATTACACAGCACTTTATCTTGGGCTGAGTGTCAAAGACAAATCTTTTGTATCCCTTAATTGAATCTGCCCTAAATAAATTTCTACTTGACCATTCAGTGTCAAAGGTGCCAATGTATCAGGATGATATACGACGGCATGTACAGTATACATCCCATAAGGAATTTGCGGCGGCAATAATAACAGGTAATATTCATTGACCGATTCATGTGGTGTCCAATACATTGTCCCTTGATGCCAATTGTGGTAAAGTACTCTATCCTTCTGCACCACAACATCACCATGTTGGGAAATTAATCTGATAGAGGCTTTATAATTCACTGTAGTTTGGGTAATCGGCATGTATGTTATCCCCACAGCAACCGCATTTGTGGTAGCTATAACCGTAGCACGTTGAATTTGAATCATGTTATCTAAAGTAATATCTATCACATTCTCGATTTGTGGTAATGTAAATATTGTATATTTGTTGGGCAATTGATACGTTTCAATATCGTAGACAGGATAGGTTTTTGTATCTAATCGTTGTGCCTTGCCTGTTTCTAACAAAAATGTAAAAAGCTCTTTTTCATCTGCTTGGTGATGTTTATCTTGTTTCCACCGAATGACATTGAGCTTAGTTTTGCCATGAACACTATTTGTCAATGATTGAGCAATTGTCGATTCATCGATTATGATATATTCGTAAGGAAGTGTATTTTTCTGAAAGTTTTTGATGTTCGGAAACAACAACGCTTGCTTTGTCGGGAAGTTTAATCCGTAAGATAAAAAATCTAGGGTGTAATGCCGAGCCTCATGAGACGCTCGTAAATCCATTGGAATAACAGTAGTATTATTCGATTCGGTTTCGTTGCTAATGTGATGAGCAAGCTCTTCGGCATATACGTCAAACGACATGTAATGGTCAATTTCGTTTGTCCAGTAAATAAAATAATCATCATAAGTATGATAACTTGTTAGTCCAAAAATCAATGTGATTAAAACCATGATGGGAGGCACAGTGAGATGAAATAGATTGTGAATTTTTATGATAGAATAACATAATCCCAAAGCAACCAACAAGTATGTAGCGGGAATAGTACCAATTAATCGTAGATGATGTGGGGCATCTTCGGGAGCTAAAATGCCTGGCAAAAGCATGACAGACCACCATATCAACAAAAACACATACACGGGTTTATGCCAATTGCGAATCGATATGATTATGCCGATGACAAAAAAAATAGCGAGATAGGGAGGCAGGTACGGTTTATATGGAATATTGCCAAGTGGGTTTGGGTCTCCTGTAAGGCTGACAAAAGTTCCAAGTGTGGTTAATGTGGTTTGTCCAAGTAATCCCCAAAAATTACCATGATGAACATTAGGGCTAAAAATTGAGACGGCACCCGCTCTATCCACAAAGGCATGAGGATGCTGTAGAAAAAATAATCCAAGTGGGGCAAATACCAGAAAAGCAACTATAAGCATGACAGTTAAGTTTTTCCAATGTTGTGTTATATTCGACAATGAAAAACAAAAAAATTGTCACAGGCACAAATCGCCCAGCCAAATAAGTATAAATTAACCCGCCTGTGAAACTTCCTGCCCAAATAAAATCCCTCCGCCGATGCGTTCGTAGCCCTTTCCATAAAAAGCCAATTGCTAAGGTGGCTACCATCGGATTTGATAAGGCTCGAAAAGCTATCCGACTATATGCAACATGCCAAAATGAAGTGGCTACTCCCAGTGCTGCTATGATAGGGAGTAGAAGTATGAAGTTGGAAATTGACTCTGATTCCTGATTCCTGATTCCAAACTCCCAAGATAAAAAATAAACTGCTAAAACAGTTCCTACTCCCATTAAGGCAGTGTATAGCCGCAGGGCAAAGCGAGTCGGTCCGAAAATCCAAAAAAGCGGCTGAACAAGATAAGCCATTAATGGTTCTTTACCTCCACCGATGAACCACCAAATTTTATAATCTCCTGCGGTCACATCTAAAGCGGCAATTCCTTCAGCACCTTCATCAAAATTTAAACCAGGAGGAATACTATCCAGATATGGTATGCGAAAAGCGATGGCAATAACAATAACTACAATAATCAATGCATTATTTAGTGGTTGTTTCATAAATCATTTCACAAAGAGGCAATATTATTTCATCAGACTAGCACCAATATGTTGCATCTCATGTAAAAATGTGAGTAGCTTTTTTTGTGGTTCTTTTGCTATCACCAAAGTATCATACATCAGCATAGCACATGTGGTCGCACAATGGAGCGAAAAAGCTTGCTTTTTCATGTCAAAGCAAGCTTTGACCCTCCAGTTTATCTTGTCAAAAAACAGCATTGAACAGCCCTAGGGCAATGTAGAACCAATAAATCCATGAGGGGTCGGGTAGGCAATGGCATAAAAATAAGGACGAGGAATCTTCTTATCTCCAGTTGAGAAGCCAAAACTCATTTGTTCATCTGTCTGGTTTTCATCATTAGTGTCAATATTGTGAACAAGGCGACCTGAAAACCAATACATTTGTTGCCCTTCAGGTTTTAAAACCTGAAGGGTCTAACTTAACGTCATTTACTCAATCTGTAATAACTCTACCTCAAAGACTAATGTAGAATTAGCAGGAATAATTCCTCCGCCCACATCACTGTCTCCATAAGCTAACTCAGGTGGGATAACCAGTTGTCTTTTGCCACCCACTTTCATCGTGGAAAGCCCTTCATCCCAACCACTAATCACTTGTTTTAAACCTAACTTAAATGTGAAAGGTTGACCTCTATCTAAGGAACTATCAAATTTTGTTCCATCGTTATGTAACCAACCTGTGTAATGCACCGTTACTGATTGCCCTTGTTGAGGATAATCTCCCTCACCTTCTGTGAAGTCATAATATTGTAAACCGCTATCAGTGGTAACATAATCTGCTTCATCAACACTTGTGAGATTTTCAGGGTATCGCAAACCCGTTTCAGTAACGATATCTTCTTTTGTAGCTATAGGCTTAGGTTCTTCTGTAGGTGTTGAAGTTTCCACATTTGTTTCATCAGACACGGTTTGAGGGGTAGATGAGGCTCCACAGCCTAGCAAAGTTAAAATACTTACAACAATAATACTTAACAATATAAATTTACTTGATAATCTTTTCATTTGTAATCCTTTTAATTCTAAAAAAATGTAACTACTAAACCAAGTAGGTTATAAAAGGTAATGGTCAAATAAGAAAGGTTTTTAAAAACCTTTCTTGTTTTAACCATAACATGTTTGCTTTTTCATGTCAAGGCAAGCCTTGATGCTCCAAGAATTGCTATATCAGGAATTCTGATGTCATGGTACTCACAAATAATCCTTCAAACGGCGGCTACGTAAAGGATGACGTAATTTGCGAAGTGCTTTTGATTCAATCTGGCGGATACGTTCACGGGTCACACCAAACTCTGCTCCCACTTCTTCCAGTGTGCGGCTTTGCCCATCTTTCAAACCAAAACGCATAATTATAACATTACGTTCACGTTCATTTAATTGTTCTAAAGTTTCACTCAACAGTTCTTTTAATAATTCTTTATTGGCGGCTTCAACAGGAGCAATTATATTTTCATCTTCAATGAAATCACCAAATAAGGTACTTTCCGCATCCCCAACAGGACTTTGCAATGACATGGGTTCTTCTGAGATACGTTTGATGAGACGAACTTTACTGGCTGCTCGCCGCCAGCGTCGTTCAATAGCTGGATCAAGAGGTGTTTTATCTGTTATATAACCTTCAATTGCTTCTAAATCCTCCTCAGAAAGGATGTCCATTTCTAAAGCAGATTCCTTAGAACTCGCATCGCGTCCTTTCTCTTGCAATAAACGACGTTCAACCCGTAACAATTTATTTATCCTTTCTACCATGTGAACAGGAATACGGATAGTGCGTCCTTGGTCAGCGATGGCACGGCTTACAGCTTGTCGAATCCACCAAGTAGCATAAGTAGAAAATTTATAGCCTCGTTTATAATCGAATTTTTCAACTGCCCTAAGCAAACCAACATTGCCTTCTTGAACCAAATCCAAGAATCCCATACCTCGTCCCATAAATCGTTTTGCCACACTTACAACCAATCTTAAATTTGCCTCTGCCAATTTGCGGCGTGCTTTTCCCCCTATTTTAATCAAATATTTTGCTTTATTTTGTTTTATTTCCGTCTGTAATATTCCGTTTACAAGGTTTCGTTCTGATTTTAATCCTGCTTGAATTTGTTTTGCTAAGATGACTTCCTCTTCAGCTGTCAATAAATCAACCCTACCAATTTCACGTAAATACATACGTATTGGGTCTTCACCTAACTGGGTTAGAAGAATTTCTGGGGACTTGACATGTTTCACCTTCACGGGAGGAGATTCCTTAAGTTCCTTTTCAACTCTCTGTAACTCAACATCATCAGGTTCAATATCAGGTAAGCTACCTATTGGTACTGTATCAAAGTCATCTGTTTCTTCATCCTCAAAATAATCTTTATGTATAGCCGATGCTACACCTTCAACAGAAGATGTTACATCATCATCTTTTGTAAGAAGCATATTTCCACTTGTGGAAATGATGTCATTTGGATTAGAACTTTTTTTTAACATTGATTTATGTTTGTTTAGTTCCGGTTTTGTGTGCTCACTTTTTGTGGACATTATGACTCCTTATTTGAGAAAATTATACAAAGTAACGGTCAAACAAGAAAGGTTTTTAAAAACATTTCTTGTTTTAATAATAGGTATCAACCTGACGTATTCCAATGGTGAGTAGATATCACTTCCTTTGCCTTGTATAATCGTTTAAGCTGACTATTTACTTCAACAGTCAGCACCTGATATTTCAAGACCGCATCATGGTCTTGGGCTATATAAACTTGATTGTACAGAAGGCTTAGTTCGTCCAAAATTTTTTTTTGCGCTCTACTCTCATGCGTACCACAAGACTGAATAAATCTTTTTCTATTTGCTCTTGTGTAACAAACATGTTTTGATATTGTTTTTGCCAAAGATACTGCAATCTATCTAAATGCGGTTTCAAGTGCATGTCAACTATTTGATACAAATCATCAATAGCTTGATGTGAGTTTGAAACCCATGCTTGAATATTACTAAATAAACTACCATGTGCGGTGCTAAGAAAGTCATTTTTTGTTAAACCCTCAATCGCATTGTAAAAAAAGCGTTGATTGACTCGTTGCAAAATATTGGGTTGCCCAATTAACAATGCCAAACAATGTTCTTCCAAACTAACCTCTTGGAGTAGCTTTGTCATATTTGATGTAGGGTCAGATTTTCTACTCACAACAACATTACTAGGTCTCTGCAACTCCAGACGTAGCACACGTTCATCAATTTTTGTTAATTTGGCAAGTTGTTTCAGATGGTGATTTTGCTCAACGGGGTCTTTTACCTGACGGAGCACTGGTACTAAAGTACGAAGAGCATGTGATTTACCTTTTGCAGTACTTAAATCACTTTCTGCAACAATTGTTTGAATTTGATAATCAACCAACGGAAGAGCATTTTTAATAAGCAATTCCCACATGGCTTTATCTTTTCGCAAAATGTCATCAGGGTCTTTCCCCAATGGTAATGTTGCTATTCGAATATCAACATCAAGATAGTTTTCATAGTGAACACCTTTAGCAGTGAGATTATATTCTAAACGATTACTCAACGATTCTTTGACGGTATTTATTCCTCGCAAGGTAGCCGTTTTACCGCCTTGTTGGTATGCTTGCAAAACATCCATGTATCCCTCAACAATAACCACCTGCTTTGTTTGGCGAATCTCTTTTTTTGCCATGTCTAATCCATATAGTATAGCACTTTTATCAAACAAAGCATTTTGAGGAGAATTTAGATACTTAGGTTGTTGATTTTTATGCAAAGCACGAGCTCCAAATCCAATCACCTGCCCATTAATATTCCGAATGGGAATAATAAGCCGATGTCGGAATCTGTCATAAGTTTTTTGTGTATCTTGTTTTTCTACAAGTAATCCCACTTCCAATAAATCATGCTCAGTATATCCCTTTTCGAGCAAGTAATGTTTGAGTGCATCCCAGCTATTTGGAGCATAACCTAATTGAAATTGCTGAAGCGTGTTTGAGCTAATGTTACGCTCGGCGAGATATTGCCGAATAGATTCATTCTTTTTAATATCAAGCAGGTTATGGTGAAAAAAGGTAGCTGTCCTGGCGATGATGTCATATAATTTTTGTTTGCGTTTATCGGTTTTTATTTGTTCAGGAGTGGGTTCTTTTAATAGAACACCCGCCCTATCAGCCAATACCTTAAGGGCTCCAGGAAAATCGTAACCTTCTTGACGCATGACAAAATTGAATATGTCACCACCTGCTCCACATGCTCCAAAACAATGCCATGTTTGGCTATCAGGATAAACCACAAACGATGGGGTTTTTTCAGTGTGGAATGGACATAATCCTTTATAAATACGTCCTGCCTTTTTGAGTGAAGGCACATAGCTAACTATCAAATCAGTTATATCTAACCGACTTTTAATTTCTTCAACAACACTCACAAAAATTAGCATACACTTCTATCGTTCACCAACAACAGCAGCGTATTTCTCCTTCTTTCGGTTGACAACCACAATTAATCATTATGTGGTCTTTAAAATAGAGGTTAACTAAGGTGTTTTCTCAATGGACTTGAGGGGATGCAAAGTTTATTACCCATGCCACTTGTTATTTTACATGAATGTGGCAATTTTTGCAAATTTTTGCCAAGTGGATTTTAGATTAGGGATTAATTGTCGGTCATCAATACATCAGAGATGACGTAGGGGCAGGTTTCAAACCTGCCCCTACGAGGAGAAGTTCCCCTCTCCTTGTGGTGGAGGGGTTAGGGTGGGGATGAACAGTTACAAAGATTTTCTTGTTTTCACCACAGAATCTTAAGACTTGACATTCCTAATCTTCGTTTCTAAGAAACTGTTGTGGAGGTAGTTGAGCCGAAATGGCATTTTGGATAAGATGCGATTTCTCACTAGGTGCTAGTACATTTGGTTCAGGTGTAGTATGTAATTCCGATGACGAGTCGTCGTTTGAGATAGGTGTTGAGGTGCTTGTTTGAGTGGGTGTCAAAGTAGGTGTAGGTGTTAAGGTAGAAATATCAACAGTTTGCTCGATAACCATCGGGGTGATTTTTCGTGACGCACTGTCTTCTGATAATGTACTATCTTGATGAGATGCAAGACCAATGCCCTCTACAGTTGCAGTGGTAGGGTTTTGGGCAATACGTGAATAATCAACAGTTTGATAGGTAGCTGTAGGCGTGACATGTGCCAGTTGACTTGGTAGCCAGTTAGGTAGATTAGCAGTTTGAACAACCTTACGTGGTGTTGATGATGGCAATTGTTCAACTTGAGCAATCACCTGAACATCAGTTTCCACTGTGTCTACCTCCACTTTATCCACAATAACCTCTACGACTTCATCTTCATGCACTTCCGCCACAGGAATTGGCAAAGGCACGTTAGCATACATATCAGAGTTTGCAACGGGTATAATTGGTGTTGACAACACCATAACTGCACTGAGCGATGACTCTTCAGCAATTGAATTAATTGGAAGTTGAGCTATGTACGGAGTCAATGTGTTTGTTGGCCACCGTCTTGGTGTGGCAGTTAAAGTAAATGTGGCACGCTTGGTTGCCATTGGCGTTCCTGCATACTGCACCAACGCGGGATGTTCATAATCAGGAAACATATATGGTCTGGGCAAAGTTGGTTCAAACCATAACAAAGCCACCAAGGTGAAAACAACCACGTTTAAGGCTGACATGTATATGATGAGAGCAAGCCATTGCCATCGCTTAAATTGTGGTACTTGTGACATTAATCCTTCCTTTCTTTTTTTGCGTGTGCGATATCGTTTCATTAATGATTACCTCGCTGGTGGTGGTATATTACTACCACTACTACTTAACTTTCGTAAAAATAACTTCATAAGAATAGTGATGAAGCGAATTAGCCACAGGATTGCCCGTTTCACGACACATTTCATTACGTGAAATATCGGGCGAAAGAGGACCCACCACATGACTACTAGCTCCCATAACAGTCAATTGATAAGCTCCATTGAACATAGCAAAATCTGTCAAGCCAGCATGTTCTATTTTGTCACCCGTCTTTAAAATTGCCTCACCACCACCATCCCACCAAACACGAACTTGAACATCAGGTATGCCTTTCCCATCCCTATCCATCACATATACAAAAATGTGATGCTTCCCCGCATTTTCACAAGCAGAAAGCCGCCGCACAGAAGCAATAAAATCAAAATCGGGAGTAGGTGTTTTTGTTGGTCCAGTAACTCGACTTTTTGCTGAAATAGGTCGCGTTTCTGTTGGCATTGGCGTATTTGTTGGTGTACGCGTCGATGTCGGAGTAGGAGTCATGCTTGGTGTTAATGTTGGCACAAATGTTCCCGTCGAAGTCGGATTAATGCTATTATTCCGAGTAGCAAACGGTGTTGGTGTGACAGGTGTAAATGTTGGTAAGGGTGTCTTAGTTGACGGTGCATGTGCCAAAACAACATGTCTTAAACCAAATTGTTCAACTGGCTTTTCCCAGGTAACAATCACAAAAAAGCCCATCACAATAATAGTGTTCAAAAGAGCAAGCAAGCCAATAACTATACTCAACTCCCAAAAAGATAATTTGACAGTCTCACGCCATATCATTTTCACAATTGTGCCTCGATTCTTTAATCATGTAGCACGGACAAGATATCCGTAATTCTGAACGGACTAGAAGTCTATTCTACATGCACTTTACATAATAACTTTACATAAGTATATCACAAAATTTTTATCATGACAAATTTGAAAACAAAAATAGTTTTATTAATAGAGTCATTGCGTAATAAAAAACATGGCTTGGGATATTTATGGAGCGAAAAAGCTTGCTTTTTCATGTCAAAGCAAGCTTTGATGCTCCAATTTATCTTGTCAAAAAATAGCATTGAACAGTCCTAGGTGGAGTGTGAATGGTTACCCAAAAACAGTAAAAAGAAAAGTGTACAAGAAATTTGCCTTAACAAAAGAAAAGGTGTATACATGGAGGTTATATATTGCAAATCGGTTTTTGCAATAATGCTCTTAAATGCAAATGACTTAAGACAACTACTATAGTACTGGGAAAGAGGTAAATGATGCTCAAATTTCTAGCGAAACTAAGTCATAAATCAGATATTGTCTGGCTTGATTTGGGGGATTTAGGTGACTTAGTTTATCCTGATGGCCCCCATGAACAATGGCAAGACCATGGTTTGGGATTGCTCCGAACTATTTTGCACCAAAATGGAGTTATAACCGATTTGCTTTCGACTAGACTTGTGACAAATTGGGATACTCTTCGCCGCCAGTTGCATGGCTATAACATGCTAATTATGAATGTGCGAAGTTATACTTTCCCGATAGCTCATCAAGCGGCAAAGATATTTAAGGAAGTAAATCCAGACGGTATTGTATTGGTGGGCGGTATGCATGCCACAGTGGCACTTGATGAAATGTTAGGAGTGTCGTACTTCGACAAAATATGTCGGGGGGCGGGCGAAAATATCATTGTGGACATGGTCAAAGACCCGCATGCTTTTGAACGCGTAACGGTTGGCATGGGAGCAAAATCAATGGCAGATTGGCTGATGATAGACCGCACTTTGTGGCCCAAACCTGCTCGACGATTACGCCGAAATTTTCATTGGCCTCTCGAACCATCTTGCGGTTGGGGACCACCACCCGTAGCAACAATTTTGACCAGTCGAGTTTGTCCATGGCAATGCGTCTTTTGTAATGAAAATTCGTATATTCCCAGCATGGGACGCAAGCCCGTTGACATGGTCATTGATGAATTGAATTATCTTGATAACAAATATGGTGTTGGTTCTATTGTCATTCATGATTCGATGTTTTTTCAACATCCACGCTGGTTAAATGAATGGATAGAAAAATACCCCCGCAAAGCAAATAAGATTTATCCTTATTGGGCAGCTGGGCGGTCGGATACGGTTCGACAGTGGCCCGATTTATTCGAGGCATTAGTGCGAGAGACAAATTGGGATACAATTTCGATTGGATTCGAGTCGGGCAGTGACCGCATTTTGCGTTTGCTCAATAAAGAATGTACCGAAGATGATAACTATTTTGCCATTGAGTTCCTCAATCGCATTGCAGATGACATGGAACGCGAAGGAAAAAAGCCTCCCAAATTCTGGGCGAATATCATGCTTGGTATTCCTGGTGAAACGCATGAAGATGCTTTTAAGACTATGCGAATGGTGAAAACGATGAGGCATGTTTTTCCTTCCATTTCATATTACGCTCCCTATCCTGGTTCAGCACTCGGCTATCAACTGATTGCCGAAGGAAAAAGTCTTATGTCGAAAGACAATTATCATCGTTTTCCTGGTGATGAAAAAGTGAAGGGCATAGATTATGGATTTTATCGTGATTTGCTGGCGGGCAAATATGATGATGAGGTGAATAAAGGATTAGCCTCATATCAAGCAAGTAAGTCGGGAGTCTTTTCAGAGGCGTTGATTAAGGCATAACATTAGGAGGTCAACATGAGCAGTTTTAGCAACCCACATTACATGTATTTATTTGAAATGAAAAATGGTAAACAAAAGTTAGCCTACGGACAATCTCCTCAAGATGCGTTGGACATTTTGCGGATTCGCTTGACGGAAGATGAAATGATGGCAATTATCACCGATGAATGTGTTAAAATCAATCAACGAAAATTGCAGGAGTATGTGCATAATTTGGGTTGAGTTCAAGATAACACCAAGTGCTGGCGGGCTAACCAGCTAAATTGGAATAGAAACCAACTCCCGCCCTTGCCAACCACGTTTTGTTATTTGGTTGGGTTTATTACTTTGCCAACCGGTTATCCTAAAAAGCATGACTACTTGCCCATGTAACACAGTCAGTATCAATCAGTAGACTGGGGAGTACGGAACATGGTTGATCAATGATAAAAAAGAAAAGACAAAACCTCAAATGTAATTTCGAAGCTTTGTCTTTAGAGAAAAATTAGCAATGATTAAGGAGCAACATATCTAAATAATGTTTCATTATTATTACCTGCCGCATTAGCTTTTACACAAGAAGTACCTTTGTTATGGTCAACATACTGACCATTGCCGATATTTTTAATCTTGAAAACATAAGGTTCTTGTTCCTCATAAAAGAATAGTGTATCAGCATCTGTTAAATCTGTGGAATCTTGCCACAGGGAATTATTTGCATGGCGTGAAAGATACTGGTGGTTATTTCCTCGATAAGCCACTTGTGTGGATGAATCAACATCGTCCACATACCACTGTTCAAATGCCCCATCGTAAAAACGATTGGTATGAACACAATCAGTGCCATTTTCAGAGGATAGAAATTTACCTTGTACGCCATTGGGGGGACTACCACTGTATTCAGCAGCAATACTGGTTACTTCAGTGGATGAACCACCACCTTGATAAAGTTGTCCTGAACATTCGGACCCAAAAGTACCCATGTACCACAAATAAGGATTATTTTGTATATAAGGTGCAACTCCAAATTGTGGACACATAACAGTGGCATATATATAGTTGGATGAAAATTGAATACTATTATCCGTAATATCGGAAGGGATATGTGCCCAAAAATGATCTCGTTTATATTTGAAGTCGTTGGCATAAAAACCCCCATTACAATCAAACAAACATGAACCATTTAATGCAACTTGGGCAAATATCACATCTGAGTTACTCACATATATTTTGGCCACATCTTTAACGGCTGTAGTGGCATTATTTCGAAAGCGGACAATCCAATGATCACCATTATAAACGAATTGAACACGCAGTGCAGTTGGATTTGTTGCACTTAATCCCATATCACCCCTATCACTAAGGCAAGCTGTATGCCGCTCATTGAAATCAGTCCATACCTCCATACCTTGCAAACATTCAATGTCAGGAGATGAAGCAACTTGGGGCACAGCTGCAAACCAATGAACCCCTTGTTCTGTTGACATCAAACCAGCTATCAATTCATTCCCATCACTTGTTCTGAGTTGAAGTGAAATAAGCAATTCATCATATAAAAAACGTTTATTTTCTCGCTTTAAAACGGGATCTCCAGTAACTATACCTGTTGAAGTCAAATAAATATAGTAGTTTCCAGCTTTTTTTACTGTGTTTGACTCACTCATTGAAGGAAATCCCACTAGCACATAATTAGTGCGCGATACTTGTCCCAACACATCGCTTTGAGGTAACATCAACATTATGCTAATAATACTAATCAAGTAAAATAACTGTTTCATTTTAATTATCTCCGTTCTTGTCTAAAAGGCAGTACCAAAATTCAGGATCGCTTTTATCCTCTGGTGGGTCAATACGAATAACTTGGTCACCTGCCGCTAAATCAAAATGGGTGTCAATGACCATTTGTACATCAGTACCTATAGGAACATTAACGTACACTTTTCTATTTGTGCTACCACGTTTCCCATAAATAGCATACCGCTCACATTGTGATAAATTAGGTTCTAAATTAATTATTTCGGGTGCATGAGGATCATCTACAAAAACGGCAAGTCCTGAGGAAGGGGCAAGTCTAAGAATTTCGTCTCCTTCTTGGGTGTTTACATACTCTTGAATGATTTGGTCTGCACCAATCTTAGAATCATCAAAAAGTAACCGCTCTTTTTTACCATTTTTCCCTCTTTGCACAATAATGCTTGCTTTATTCAAATGACTTGCATCAGGTGCCAAATCAATAACTGCCATCGTTGGACGGCGGGTTGGCACAGTGTAAGTCCCCTTTTTAATAGCAGTAGCTCGCATAATAGCAGTAGCTCGCATTTGATTGGGGTCAGGCGTTGCTGTGGGCGGACTGCCATCAGGACCACGCCAACCTTGTACTTCGCCATCTTCAAACGTAACAGGAGTCGGATACAAGGCATTGTATAGTTCCTCAATAGTACCCCGTGGTAATTTAGGGTCATCTGCCCATATTGATATTGAAACAAAAGCTGACAACAAAGCAATTGTTGTTACCAAAAATAAAACATACTTGCGTTTTTTCATAAAAACCTCCTTGAAACAAAATTATCATAAAAATAGAACAATTTACATGAACTATTTTATCACATTTTAATAAAAAAGTCTATCACCCACAGGGTGAATCTCTGTCACCCACAGGGTGAAAAACCGTGTCACCCTACAGGTGACACAACTATTGACTTTTATTAATATTGACTGGTTGAATACCCATAGCTATATGGATAATTTCTTGCCGTTTTTTCAAATCTAACTTTATCAAAATCCGTTTCACATGCGTTTTCACTGTGTTGATACTTACGTACAAATCATT
>NBMH01000221.1 GCA_002084875.1 Anaerolineaceae bacterium 4572_78
CTACAAAAAAGCACAAAAACTTATGCTTAGGTGCTTAACAACTAACTCCTGCTCCATGAAACAATTCTCTCTAAAATTTCTGTGAGAGAGTAAGTTGGTTGCCAACCGATAAGATGATTGATTTTGTCAATACTTGGTACGCGTCTTCTCATATCCTCAAAACCTGGCTCATAAGCCTTATCGTAAGAAATATGTTGCACGGCTGACTGGCTATTGGTTAAATCAATTATTTTTGTTGCCAAATCAGCAATGGTTATTTCTTCTGTACTACCAATGTTATACACTTCACCTAGTGCTTCAGGGGTTTCAGCTAAAGCAACTATTGCTCGAATTACATCTGTAACATCACAAAAACAACGGGATTGTTTTCCAGTGCCATACACAGAAACAGGCTGATTATCTAAAGCCTGTTTCACAAATCTAGGAATAACCATGCCATATCGTCCTGTTTGACGTGGGCCCACTGTATTAAATAGCCGAAAAATAACCACCGGCAAATTTCGTTCCCGATAGTAAGCCAAAGCCAAAAATTCGTCAATTGCCTTAGAGGCGGCATAACTCCAACGACTTTTTGTTGTTGCACCTAACAAACGGTCATCATTCTCATGAAAAGGAACTTTTACACCTTTACCATACACTTCTGACGTTGAAGCAATAAGTACCTTTTTATGATAGCGATGAGCCGTTTGTAAAATAACTTCTGTACCAAACACATTTGTTTCAATAGTATTAACAGGGCTACGAATAATAAATTCTACCCCGACAGCAGCAGCTAGATGGAAAATAATATCACATCGGCTTACCAAATCATCAATAACAGGCTGATTCATAATTGTGTCTTGAACAAAGTGAAATTTGTCATTATCAAGCAAATGTTTTATATTACTTAGATGCCCTGTTGATACATTGTCAACAGCTGTGACATGATGTCCTGCTTCAAGCAGATATTCATTTAGATGGCTCCCGATAAATCCTGCACCACCTGTAACTAGCATTTTCATATATTTACCTCACTATAACTATACTTCTTCGCTAAATCTGTCATGGTAGCGATAAAAGAGAACTAATCCTATCACCAAAAAGAAAACTGATGTAAAAAATGTCCGCAGTAAAAAATCAGGAGCAGGCATGCCAGCTCGATGGATAATCATGTGATAATTTTCTATAATCGAAGCTAACGGATTAAGATAAAACATCATCCGCCATACATCCAAATTGATACCAAAGAGTTCATAACTGCGTGGTAATATATCCAGTGGATAAAAAATGGGGGTTAGGAAAAAACCTGCCATCAAAGCAACTTCTACCAACATCCGCACATCTCTATAAAAAACATTAGCAGTTGCAGTAATAAAAGCAATACCTAGTGTAAAAATGGTTTGTACCAAAATAACAAAGGGCAACAGCAGTATCGAAATTCCTATCGGCATTTCAAATATCCACAATAATGGAATGAGCAATAGTAGGGCAATCAGAAAGTTTACTAAATTTGAGAGAACTACGGAAATAACCAGTACCTCTCTCGGAAAATAAACTTTATTGATTAGATGAGCATTACCTACAATACACACTGTAGCCGCCGCCACCGAACTTGTGAAAAATTGCCATGGAACTAAACCCACCATGATGAATACAGGATAATCTGCAATGGCTTCATTCTGGAGGATTGTAAAAACTGCAGTAAATACAATCATCATCAGAAGTGGATTTAAGAGCGACCACGCAACTCCTAGCATGGAATTTTTATAGCGCATCTTCAAATCACTCATGACCAATTGATGAATCAATTCCCGATAGAACCACAGTTCATGCATTCGGGATTGAGCATGTCGGAAAATGGAAACGAACCAGAATTGATTTTCATTAGATTCAATTCCTCTAATAATTGTATATTGACCTCGTCTTTCGACTAAATGCATTAAATATTACCTCTTTAATCAAATTTGTTAAAAATTGTGTAACTATTCACTCCTCCCCTTGTTACTACGCGAGAGCATCCGAGAGCATCTGAACATCCATTATATGGGAGTTAAGGTAATGTGTCAAAAAAGAAAGTTGCTATTGGTGTCCTTGCCATGAAATATCAGGTTGAAACTGCTGAAAAATGGAAATTTTTGGGCAGATTTGCCATCAGATAAAATAACTGCTATTCTATAGAACTTATGTATAAACAATCAACACTTCTTCGGCATTACATTGCATGGGGGGCATGGGGGGTTTTATCGTTCATTATATCCCTTGTTGTATTTTATCCTTATCTTAATACATACTTTGCTTCGGATGATTGGCGAACTATCCTCCGAAATATGGATATAACTATCCTCCGAAATATGGATATAAACTGGTTGGAAATACCAACATGGTTTATCCAATTACGAGTTGGCTGGTATCGTCCTATGCATGATATTTTCATTGCTATTTGTTGGCATTTTTTCGGTTTAAAGCCGTTGGGATATCACATTATCAGTCTTATTTTCTATGCTCTTATTTCAGCCAATGTTGGTTTAGTTGCTTCATTACTTAGTAATAATAAAGATATTGGTTTAATCTCCGTTGTTTTATTTTCTGTATTTGCTACACACGCTGAACCTGTGTTATGGCTATCAGGTACAAACGAACTCATTGCAGGTTTTTTCACTTTGACCAGTTTAATAGCATTTATATACTTCAAAAAAAATCAGCACTTCATGTACTTTATCATAACTTGTGTAACACTCTTATTGTCTTTTGCTTCTAAAGAAACAACATTATTCTTGCCAGCTATGCTAATAAGCTATGACGTATTAACAAAAGTTCAGAAAAACGAAAAATGGAATATTAAAAATACTCTTCCTTTGCTCATAATTATTCTGCTATGGATAGGATTTCTGTTGTTCCGCATACCACTAGGTAGTGCTTATGATGACATTTTTGTGTTCAGTATTCCCCGTTTCATGCTGAATATTATATTTTACATACTAATAGGCATATTTCTACTACCCAAGAACTATGTGTTTTTAGAATCGATACCCACTTGGCATGCGACTCCTTTTTTACCACTAGCGGCATTGATTGGTTCTAGTTTGATTATTATTGTCCTTGCTTGGATTTGGTACAAAAACGACATAAATTTTCTCAAAGTACAAAACAACATGTTATTATTTGGTATAATTTGGGGAATAACTGCAATCATACCCGTTATATTCGTTGTCTCCGAACGAGCATTTTTTATAGCTTCTTTTGGAGTAATTTGGATAATGGCAACGATGTTTGTCGGAGCATGGCAAACCGTACAAGCATATTCAAAATTAAGACAAGAGGGACAAAGCTTGCTTTATCAAGCAATTATTTTGCTTTTCGTAGGGTACGTAGGATTAAATGTCTGCATTCTGAACTATCGGAGCAAATGGTTTTATACATCAGGAGTCATAAACCAACAGGTTACAACTCAACTAGAAACTCACTTACAAGATGTTCCCGATACAACAAAAGTTGTTCTCTTAAATTTGCCGAATCATACACAATATACTCCAACTTTTAGAAATGCTTTTCCAGCAATTAGCCATGTTTTAAAATACCAGCATCAATTTGAACTCGTTTTAGACACACAATGGAAACAATTACTACCGCAACAGCAAGAACATTATTTAGATGCCATGCAACAAACAAATATGATAATTTTTCTCTATCATGATGGTATCATAAAAGTATTTTCACCATGAATAATTCAATTAGATTCGACCACAAAATTTGCTACGGCGACCACCTCACCATTCACTTTTAAAGCTACTGAATATGGTCCCACTTGAAATCCATCAGTAGCTGAATGATACACCCAAGCTGTCCCCGAATTTCCGTATTGCCATGTATTTGTATGTTCAATTAAAACGACATCATCCCAAAACCAAACTTGAGACCATACTATGCCACTTGGAATATTGTCATAATCAAAGAATAAGTAAATTGGTTTTTGAGTGGGATAAAAAACATCTGTTATATTATGTGGTTTGTCATTAATAACACTTTTGGCAAAAACCAAATTAGTAAACGGACTGTTTGGACTGATGGTTGGCGTATTTACCACCAATGCCCCTCCTATTGGAAATGTTGATTTTACTTCTCGAGTAGGGGATTTAACCGCAACAAGTGTTGGTGTAACTATTTCAGGGGGCGGCGGTGTAGGTATTAATGATGTTGGCGTAGCTGTAGGTATTTCCAACTGAATCGGTTCAGGCATTGATGTTGCAGTGGGCATGACAGTTTTTTCCTGTTCAAGTTGGTCTATTTGAGATGGTGTACTGGTATAAGTTGGTGACATTGTCGACTTCACAAATTTAACATGAGGAACAGGGGTCGAAACAATCGTCGTAGATATGGAAGAATTACCTTCCAACCATTCGCTAATTTGTGACAAACTTAGTCCTAAAATGATAACGAAAATCGGGGCTAAAATGATTCCCAAAAAGAGTGGGTTGCTCAAAAAAGAAGGTAACGAAATTGTTGAAAGCGATGGCATGTTAATTTTAGGTGATGTAAATATATCATCTGATTCAGATTTGGGCTTGGGTTCAGGTTTGGCAGGCGAGGCACTTTGTTGCATGCTTGAGGCACTTGTTGCTAGTTGCAAATCACGAACAAAATCATTTCCTGTTGGATGTCTACGTTGAGGTTCTTTTGAAAGCACTCGCAAGACTGCATCGCTTACCAAACGAGGAATGTCATGTTTAATCTGGTGCAGTGGTTCAGGGTCTTTGTTGACTTGGGCATATAAAATTGCTCCTAAGTTTCCTGTAAATGGTTGCTTGCCAGTGAGCATTTGATATGTCAAAATACCTAAAGCATACAAGTCTGAAGCTCTGCTTGGCTCCTTACCATTGACCCGTTCAGGTGAGAAATAAGCAGAATTACCAGCAAAAAATCCTTTTTTGACCAACGACGTACCTGACATGGCATGTGTCAAACCGAAGTCAGCAATACAAACATGATTGTCTTTGATAAAAATGGTAGTATCGGACAAATCGCCATGCCAGACTGAACTAGCATGGGCATAATCAAGAGCAGAGGCTAATTGCTTGATGAGCATAACAGCTAGCGGTAGCGGCACTGAACCATGCTTTTTTAAGTAATCCGCTAACGTTTCCCCTTCAATCTTTTCCCGAACTACATAAACAATATCTAACTTTTGACGAACTTCATGCATTTTGATAATGTTGGGATGTTCAAGTTGGATGTTGTACTCGGCTGCCTCACGGAAACGTTTGATGAAAGCTGTATCAAACATAAACTGTGGAGCAACGACACTTAATGTCACATCTTCATCATCAGATTGACGCACAGCATTGTAAGTGATGGTAATATCATCACGTCGAAGTTCATCTTTTAAGTTATAACTTGAATATGTTTCTGCTAACGGATTTGTTGAATCAGTCATAGAACTTCCTCGAAATTGGTTATGACCACTATTATCAATCCATATTATTATCTAATGAATCTTTTTTTTCAATCGGTCGCGATGCCAGTAACCGTTGCAAGTTATCCAGCGACTCAAGATTGTATGTTTTTTCAGCACAGGTATCACATACCATAGCAGAAATATATTCTACCAAAATAAGACCATTCTCATGCCATTGAGCATAAGGCACTCTTTTTAGGTCAAGTTTGCCGATGTGGCAATAGGTACACATTGTCATGATGAAATCCTTTTTTTATATGTCTTTTGAGATACTCACACCCGAACTCGTTCCAATCCGAGTGGCACCAACTTGCCTGTTTCGCTAATTTACAGGCTCGTACTTTTTCATCATCGGTCAATAAAACTGTTTCTAAAATTACCTTACAAATTGCACCCGCATCATGGGCGGTTTGGCTAATACGGGCAATTTCATCTTGGACAAGGCTATCATTTCCATCTTTTAAGGCACCAATATTGATAACCATGTCAATTTCATCAGCACCATCAGCCAGAGCCTTTTCAGTCTCATACACTTTTACATCGGTCAGGTTTGCTCCAAGTGGAAAACCAACTACTGTACATACATTGACATCTGTACCATCCAGTTTTTCCCTTGCCAGTTTGACATGGACGGGATTAACACAAACGGCTTTGAACTTATGTTGGATTGCCTCTTGACATAATGTTAAAATCTGGGCTTGAGTTGCCACTGGTTTTAAGAGTGTATGGTCAATATATTTAGCAATATTGTTATTCATTAATTACTCCTCTACATGAAAAACATGAAATAATGTCGCCGACTCGGCGGAATCATCGTTTGGGATAGTTCCCCATGATTCAGGGGGCCAATATGAAATCCAAACTCGACCCACTATTCGGTCTTCGGCTACCGTCCCCCAACTGCGCGAGTCATTTGAATAAGGACGATTATCGCCCATGACAAAAAAATTACCTTCGGGTATAGGACTAGCCCCCATAGTATGTAACCCAATTCTTGCCCCAAAAGGTTCATCAAGTAACACCCCATCAATAATAATTTGCCCTTGAGCAATTTCAATCGTTTCGCCAGGTAAGCCAATTATCCGCTTCACAAAATCCTTATCAGGTTGGGTTGGTGGCGAAAAAACAATCACATCACCACGTTGTGGCTCCCATAAATCCAAAGGTAGATTGTATGAAATTTTATCAACAATCAAGTATTGCCCATTTTGTAAAGTAGGTTGCATACTGCTACCTTCGACCCGAAAATTGCGGATGACCGATTGAATCAAGAAAAAAATAATTATGGTCAAAACAAGTGTTTCTAAAATATCTCTGATGACTGACTTGATAATTGCCCAGAAACTAGGTGTAATATCAGTCAATACATCATTACCATCTTGTAATTCTATGATATTATTAGATACAGTTGGTAAGCAGTTGTCATTTTTGAAGTGCATGCTATAAATTACTCCATAATGTTTTCAACATTATAGTACAACTATGATTAATATGCAAACTTACGCTTAAAAATATATATTAGAACATTTGTTCTAATAGTCAAGTTTCAGGTAAATTTTGCTTTTCTGTTCTTTTTGAAGTATCATTTTGAAGTATCATTTTAACATTTAATATTTTAATCAACTCCGTAGGGCAATGCTTTTGATGCTCTACCCTCGTTGCACAGAAAATTATCATGCTCAAAAAGCGAATTAACATCATTATTCGTATCACCTTCTTGACATGGGTTATGCTGTTCTTAGGCGTTTCATGGTCTTATCAGCAAAGCAATGCCGTTTCAGAATTGATTCTCAACGGTGATTTTGAAAACGATACCGCAAATTGGCTAACATCACCTGGCACCACTATATTTTCAATTGTCAATGACCCAGTGCATGGTGGCACTTTAGCAGCACAAGTCAAGAGTGAAAGCAATTCCACCAAAGCTATCGTTCAAAATATTAGTGGCATAATTCCCAACAACAGTTATATTTTGTCGGGCTACGGCTATAGAAATGACCCCAATGTAGTTGCTGTTCGCTTACGAGTTGCCTGGTATGAAACAGCAGATTGCTCAGGGAGTCAACATTCAACTTATGACTCCAATGCACTGACCGCCGATGAAGCAAGTTTTATTTTCTTAACCACCGATGCCGTATCTGCTCCTGACACCGCACAATGCGTCCAAGTCCGAGCCCAAATCCAACCTCATGATGCCAATCCTGCTCAAGCATATTTTGATGACCTTAGTTTTGTGATGGATAGTGTAATCACTCCAACTGCTACCATGACTGCGACAAATACCCCGCCTATTTCCTCGACTACCACCCCGACTGGTACATTAATTCCGACTGAAACCGCAACTTCCACGCCAATACCTGTCGAGCTAGGACTGGTCATTAACGAGGTCGCTTGGGGGGCATCACAGGCTTCTAGTTCTGATGAATGGCTTGAATTATACAACACTACCGACCAAGCAATTGATTTGACAGGTTGGACATTAATTAGCAATAATGGATTAAACATTGAATTAAATGGCACTGTTCCTGCCAACGGCTATTTTTTATTAGAACGGTATGACGATAACACCATCTCTGACATACCCGCCGACCAGATTTATATGGGCAGTCTTAATAATGATGGCGATACCATTTTCTTAAATGGTCAAGGAGGCATGGTTGATAGTGTCAATTCGGATGGTGGAGCATGGGCAGCTGGCATAGGTTCGCCTGACTATTTGAGCATGGAACGGATTAATCCGCTACTGCCAGATAGCGATGATAATTGGACAAGCAATAACCAAGTTTATCGTAATGGGCTCGATGCCGATGCTAATCCCATCAATGGCACACCTAAAGAACGAAACTCATCAACCTATCCCATGCCCACTCCGACACCTACTTCGACATCATTACCCCCCTTTCATGGCATTGTCATCAACGAAGTCGCCTGGAGTGGCACAGTAGCCGATAGTGCCGACGAGTGGCTCGAATTGTATAATACTACTGCCGAAGATATTACTTTGACGGGTGGCATGATTACTAGCACCAACGGACTGAACATCATGCTAAACGGTACTATTCCAGCTAACGACTATTTTTTATTAGAACGGTCTGATGATGATACTATTTCGGATATTCCCGCTGACCAAATTTATGCAGGCAGTCTTAATAATAATGGTGATACCTTGTTTTTAGTGAGCGGCGGGCTGGTGATTGATAGCGTTAATTTTGATGGCGGAGGATGGGCAGGCGGCATAGCTTCACCCGATTATTTGAGCATGGAACGTATCAATTTTTTGCAACCTGATACGGATGATAACTGGATAAGCAATAATTTGATTTATCGTAACGGACATGATAAGGATGGTAATCCCATAAATGGCACTCCAAAACAGCAAAATTCGATTACCTATCCCACGCCTACACCAATGCCTACACCAACGATTCCCCCAACACCTGTATTTACGCCAACTCCCATGCCAATTGTCAATAGCATTATCATTAACGAAGTTGCTTGGGCAGGAAACGCCGCTTCGAGTTCTGATGAGTGGCTCGAACTTTACAACATGACTGATAACATGATTGATTTGTCTGGGGTCATTATTACCAGCACAAATGGAATTTATATTCAACTCGACGGCACCATACCCGCTAATGGTTATTTTCTCATGGAGCGTACCGATGATAATACCGTTGCCGATATTCCTGCTGACCAAATTTATTCGGGAGGTCTAAATAATGATGGTGATAGTCTTTTTTTAAGTAGTGGTCAAAGC
>NBMH01000222.1 GCA_002084875.1 Anaerolineaceae bacterium 4572_78
GTGTAGGATTTATACCATAAATCCCTACATATTCTGTTAAAAACAATACCCCATGGATGAGATTGAGGTACGAAATCCAATATCCTCTTTAGCATTGAACAGCCATTAGGCGGACAAGAGACTCCCTCTCCTACTGGGAGTGGGTTAGGGGGGAGGACATCTTACTCCTGTTTGCCTCCATGTGAGAAGGGGACAAGAGACTCTTCAAATATATCTTGTAGTACATCAAAACGATATAATTTAACCAAATCTGTTAGTGCATTAGCCAACGACGCATCATGGCTACGAATTTTAGCGATGATTTCATTTGTCATGCTCAAATCAATCCTTTCTATAGCATCATGTAAATCATCACGCCATTCAATGGGAATTGTAGCCAATCGAGTTGGTATTGTCAAATTTTCAGTTGTTTCTTGAGATTGAGATTTATCATTTTTTGTCGAAGCGAGACTTTGATGCTCCGTTTTATAACGCACTCCCAAATATTGTGCAATTTTATCCACGACTAAGTTGTATTGAAATGGCTTAACAATAATATCATCACATCCAGCGGCTAACATAGCTACATGTTCTTTTTCAATACTACTAGCTGTCATGGCAAAAACTACAGTGGATAACCCTTGTGGTGTAGCTTTAATTTGGCGTGTTGCCTCATAGCCATCCATGACGGGCATCCGCATGTCCATGCAAATTAAATGTGGTTGCCATTCTTGCCAAATTGAAATTGCCTCTTTGCCATCTTTTGCTTCTCGCACCGTAAAACCAATCATTTCTAACATTTTCTTAAGTAATATGCGACTACCAATGTTATCTTCAACAACTAATATACGATAATCTGGTTGGTCAGGTTGAAGTTCAACTATGCTGTGTCCGTAAGTTTCGGATTGAATATTTTTGTTGGAAATCACCTTGACCATGATATTAAATCTTAAAATACTACCTTTTCCAACCTGACTTGAAACGGTAATGTCGCCGCCCATCATCTGCACGAAATGACGGCTAATTGCTAATCCTAAACCTGTTCCACCTCGTGTTTGTTGACTGTATCTCATTGGAGTAAATGCCTCAAATATAGTCGCCAATTCTGATTCGGGAATCCCAATGCCTGTGTCTTCTATTTCAAAAAACAGATGTGAAGACCCCCCAACTCGTAATATCACCTGTCCCTTTTGAGTAAACTTGATGGCATTGCTAAGTAAATTGCTTAATATTTGTCGTAGTTTATCTTCATCGGCTTGGATGTATTGCGGGATATGATTTAACAATTGGTATGACAACTGCAAGCCCTTTTTTTGTGCTTCCATGCTAAATGTATTTTTGATATTATCCAGTACATGGTGTAAATCAAAACTTGTTTGCATGAACAGAATTTGCCCTGTCTCGATTTTTGCCATTTCTAAAATATTATTTATCAAAGCTAACAAGTGATTGCCACTACGATTGATGATAGTCATATATTTGCGATGGGTATCAGGCATAACTGTATTACTTTCCATCAATTGAGAAAAACCAATGACCGCATTTAAGGGGGTGCGAAGTTCATGACTCATGCCCGCTAAGAATTTACTTTTGGTCTTATTTGCTGTTTCTGCTTCTGTTTTAGCAATTTCAAGCTTTTCCACTGTTGAACTTAGTTCATGGGTTCGGTTTGATAGTAGTTCCACTAAATCTGCCAAATCATGTTGAGTCTTCTTCAAATGAATATTGTCGTTTTCAATTTGAGATTCCAATTGTTTGACCTTATCGGTTAATCCTAATGAAAGTAACAGAAATAAAAAAATACCACTGGTATGTATACCGTGTTCAATAGTAAAATGTGTCGGTAACATGTTTATTCGAACAAGTATAAGTATAAAAATATTTATCAAGAGTACTGTCCAAGCAGTAATGAAATAAAGGACGGGATGATACTTATTTCGCCAAGCAATGAAACTTGCTCCAATCATTGCTATGAGAAAAGGAATCAATATAAGGCTCAATAAAATAAAGTATGTATAATAACTGCTGAATAAAGAAAAGATAGTCAATAAACTTTGTAATCCTATCAAAATAATAATGAATCTGTCAAATTTTGGGGCATATATATTTACTTTCAAAAAAGAACGGGTAAACATCAAGGTAAAGAGTATGGCAGTACTAATGAAAAAAGGTCGAGCAATACTGTTCCAATGGGGAAAATCTGCCCATAAATACCAATGGGCAAATCCTTCAATGGTTAAGCTAGAAAGATTGAAAAAAATTAAAGTGAGTAGATAATACAAATAACTTATATCCCAAAGAGAAACATATATGATGAAATTAGAAAAAATCATCAAAAGCATTATGCCATAATACAAACCTTTGACAAACTGTTCGGATGTCACCTTGTCGCTGAATGCTTCTAATGACCACAGATTAAAAACAAAGTTCTGATGTGCTACATCTCGCGTTGAAAATGGTAGTGCATTTCCAGTGTGTTTAATGTCATAAACAGTTGTTTGTTCTGTAGACATTGTTGGCATGTAAAGGTCAATGTAATTGATTGAGGCAGGGTCAATTTCTAATCGCCATTTAGTAGTAGATATGGTTTCGTTTTTCATGGTGAATCGTAGCCAGTAATCAGAAGTTGTATTTCCAAAGTTCAATATTTTTGTTTGACTAGGGATAAATTTTTCGGCAAATTCAGGTGAGGTTACATCATCAATTGTTAATTGTTTATTTTCATCTTCTGGTGCAGCCCAAGTGGATAATCTCCTTGTTCATCGGTAAGTATGAGAGTATTTTGGGCATAGGTGTTTGATGTAAAGTTTAGAAAGATAAAAAAAGCTAGTGTAATAAATTGTAAGCGATATTTGTGAAATATCATATCTTTTGTATCTGCGGTGATTGATAGTCACTCTCTTCAACCTCACCATCTAGTGTATCTTGAATTGCTAATAACCACTGCCGATATGGTTCGGGAGTTTCATCAGTTACGTATTTTGGGCACAGATACATTTTTTAACATCTTGAACAAACAGGTCAAAACGTGACTGTACCCTTCCGATAGGTTTGGAAAATTCCTTTTCGGTTTCGGCCGCATTAATTTCTATTTCGACCCCGATAATATCCTTCACAAATGCAGTGAAGATTTCTGGGTCACAAAATGCTTTTTTGAATATCACTCCATAACGAAGTGAAGCAACTTTTTTCATTAACATAACTCCTTTTTGATAGTTAAGACAAGAAAGGTTTTCGAAAACCTTTCTTGTCTGACTATTATCATCATTCCTTAAAAGATAGCAAGACCACCATGGATTGCTCGGACACTTGGTAGCTTTTTTGATTGCCCAGTTTTGTTTCCCAATCTACAGGGCAAATATCAAGTGGTGGCAAAAGATTAGTATCAATAACCCTTCGCCATTTTTTATGATATGGTGCAGGAGGTAGCTTGAAGGTATGAGGCATGGAATCGACATTGAACATCAACAAGGCATCGTTATCGGGGCGGTCTTTAGTAGTCCGTTCATAGTGACCATAAATCAAACATGTGAGAGTGCGGACGAGATGTCCCCAATCGGCTTCTTCACCATTCATGGAGAACCATTGAATATCAAAACGTCCCTTATCAAACCCTGTGAAGAAGTGTTGCCGATGAAATATGGGATGAGCCTTGCGAAAAGCAATCATCCTACATGTAAAGTCATAGATTTCGCCATGCTTTTCTTTAAATGACCAATCAAGCCATGATATTTCGTTGTCTTGAGCATAAGCATTATTATTTCCTTGTTGAGTGCGGCGGAATTCGTCACCTGCTAATAACATCGGCACACCTTGTGAAAGCATTAAGGTAGCAATGAAATTTTTGATGCGGCGAACTCGATTTCGTTCAATGGTAAAATCATCTGTGTGTCCCTCAACACCCATGTTGTCGCTTATATTATTCGATTCCCCGTCGTAATTATTTTCGCCATTGGCAAAGTTATGTTTGTGTTTATAGCTTACCAAATCATTGAGGGTGAAGCCATCATGCGAAGTGATAAAATTTATGCTATGAAATGGGGCACGACCATCTCGGAGGTACAAATCAGAACTTCCTGCTAAACGTGTAGCAAAGGAGCTAAGCGTACCTAAATCGCCCCGCCAGAAACGACGTATATCATCACGATATTGTGCATTCCATTCTGCCCAACGTCGATGTGGGAATGAGCCGACTTGATATGCCCCAGCCGCATCCCATGCTTCGGCGATAAGTTTAGTATCTCGCAAAATGGGGTCTTCGGCAATTCGCTCAACCAATGGAGGATTTTCCAATAAATTGCCGAATTGGTCACGCCCTAGCACGGAAGCAAGGTCAAAACGAAATCCATCCACATGACATTCCACAACCCAATAATGTAACGAATCAACAATCAAATTACGTACCACAGGATGATTACAATTAAGGGTATTGCCCACCCCTGAATAATTTTTGTAACGGCGTTTGTCATCCTCTAAAAGATAATAAATTTGGTTATCAATCCCGCGAAATGACAAACAATTACCTTTATGGTCGCCTTCAGCAGTGTGATTATAAACCACATCAAGGATAACCTCTAAACCTGCTTTGTGAAGCTCTCGCACCATCGTCTTAAATTCACGAAGTGGACTATCCGATTTTTTGTCATGGGCATACCGTTGTGTCACGGAGAAAAAGTTTATGGTTTGGTAGCCCCAATGATTGGTAACGGGTAAGCCAGTGATGGGGTTGATATGACCATCCACGCCTACATCGGAGGGATGGATAGGGAGTAACTCAATTGCAGTTATACCAAGCTTTTTGAAATATGGAATCAACTCAACGATGCCCAAGTATGTGCCAGGCTTATTTATTTCAGCCGATGTGTGTTTTGTTAATCCACGCGTATGAGCCTCATAAATAATTGTCTCATGCAAAGGATGATTGAGCGGCTTATCACCTTGCCAATCAAAATCATCACGGATAACCACTCCCTTTGGTAGGAATGGCAAATTTGAATCGGTAAATTGACGGTCGTACTGTTCGGACTCATTTGATGAGTATGTGCCGACCAATGCTCGGCTGTAGGGGTCAATGAGATATTTATTCCGATTGTAACGATGCCCTTGCGTAGGACGATATTGCCCATCCATGCGATACAAGTATAATTGCCCTTCGCCAGCACTCGAGACAACATCAATATGCCAGATATCACCAGTGCGATTGAGATGGGAGTCTAATTTAATTTCATGAGCGGGTTGAAGGTCATCAGCATTGTCAAAAAATAACAGCCATACATCGCTGGCATGGCGGCTGAAAATAGCAAATCGTACAAAGTTATCATGAATAGTCGCCCCTAAGGTCAGGGGATTACCTGGTAATGTTTTCATAAATTTGTTTCCAATGATGTCGGTTCGAGCCCTGTCAGGTTTTAAAAAACCTGACAGGGCTCGAAAACTAACCTACTCATACTCAGACAAACACTCATTTTGTAATATGGGAATCAGCAGATTGTGTTTCTGTCATACCAGCGTTTGAATCCAATTTTTGCAAGTAGGCTTCAATTTCTTCCCGTGTTAGTCCTACCAAACGTTCTTCGGGTTGCAACCCAACCAAACGCTCTTCGGGTTGCAACCCAGCCAGGAGTTCTTCAGGTCTATATGTAAGTAATATCTCCTCTGGTTTGTACAACCTTAATACTTCTTTTGGTGATAAGCCCACCAAACGCTCTTCGGGTTGCAACCCAGCCAAACGTTCTTCTATCGGTAAATTCTCAACATAACATCTCATCAGGCGTTCCCCCAAATCTATTACATCTTCAGG
>NBMH01000048.1 GCA_002084875.1 Anaerolineaceae bacterium 4572_78
TGGTTGCGGACAGGGAGCCGCTGTTTGTTAAAGTAATGGTATAGGTTATTTCGCCATGATAGGTGACGTTTGTGTCGGGGGAGGCGGTTTTGGAAAAGGAGAGGTTGATGGTATCACTAGCACTAACTATAAAATCCGTTGTGTAGGGTGAGTAGTTAGCATTATCGCCAGTCCAATTGCTATTATCTGCAACTGCGGCTAAAATATCAGTGGACAAACCAGATGTTATTACCCCACTATACCAAGCATTGTCATACTCATCACCAGCACCTGTTCCTAAACCAACAGCTGCCGCATTACCCCCATTGGTTAACCCCAAAGGTAAAGCTGACTCGTTACTACTTGCTACATCACCTATTTGCCATTCAGTACTGTTGGTTTGAACAGCAAAAATAAACGTTGGGCTACTGGAAGACCCTTGAAATGCTAACACCTGGTCGCCAGAAGCTGATAAGTCCATGCCGTTTGTACCTACATTATCATCATTGGCACTGGTAAAATCAGTACTATTTGTTATCCAACTAGTAATCATACCTGCAGGAATGTTTGAAGGAGCGGTGTACTTTACTGCACCTTCACCACCACGAAACTGTACACTGGTTTCATTCCAACCACTGTCAGTAAAAATAATTTCTGTTCCAGTATCTAAGTCAACCAAAGGAACGAAATGAAAATTTTCATTATCTGTATCAACACCAATAATGACAATATCCCCCGCAGAAAGTGGGGTTTGAGCATGTGCCACGCTAAGAGGCACCGTTATTGTGAAATAGAAAAGAAAAATTAGATGTGTCCTTTGAGGTGCGAAGCTCTTTGGATGTCATCGCCCATCACCTACGAAAAGAATACGAGAGAACTACGGGAATGCGGATGTCCGCATCTCAATGCAGACTCCATACTGTTTAAGGAGTGCAATAACTTTAGCTATTGCATGCAAAAGATGAATCTTTTGCACTCCTTGATTATACTGCCTGAACTATACACCTAGCGGCTAAAGATGGCAAATTGTTAAGAATATTTTTATATTTTGAATAGTTTGTTTGTAACTACACCTAGCGGCTAAAGATGGCAAATTGTTAAGAATATTTTTATATTTTGAATAGTTTGTTTGTAACCGTTCACCCTACCCCTAGCCCCTCCCCCATGTGGGAGAGGGAATCTTGCTCCCCTCTCCTTGTAGGGGAGGGGTCGGGGGGTGGGGTCTACTAATGTTCCGAAGAAGATGAGTCGACTGAAACAGTAAATACATGGAAAGTGATTATCGCCGATGATGAAAAGCAAGTTCATAACGTTACCAAATATGTCTTAAACAACTTTTCATTTGACGGGAAAAAACTCTTGTTTTTGTCTGCCTACACAGGTAAAGAAGCAAAAAAACTAGTTGATGCCAATTCTGACGCAGCTATTATTTTACTTGATGTGGTCATGGAAACGAGCCGTGCAGGTTTAGATGTGGCTAGATATATTCGTAAAACATTAAAAAATAGTTTTATCCGTATAATTTTACGGACAGGACAACCTGGTGAAGCTCCCGAAGAATCTGTTATCTTAGAATATAACATTAACGAGTATAAAAATAAAACAGAACTAACCCATCAAAAACTTTTTACCACATTAATAACAGCCTTGCGTTCATACCAAGACTTAATTACAATCGAGGCTAATCGAAAAGAATTGGAAATTAGAAATATACAAATTGGAAATATGTATGACCAGCTTCAAATAGAGATTGCTAAAAGGAAGGAAAAAGATAAATTCTTTTCCATCATCGCTCATGACTTGACAGCTCCTTTTCAACCGTTATTGAGCCTATCTAAAACATTAGCTTCGAAAGCCCCAACGTATACCTCTCGCCAAATCAAATCATCTTGTGATTTATACAACGATGTCAACAAAAAAACAATCATCTATGCTGATGAGAACATGCTAAATATGGTTATTCGCAATCTTATATCAAATGCTATCAAGTTTACCCCGCAAGGTAAAAGCATTGCAATTTCAGCCAAACCTCAAGGAAAGTTGGCAATAGTATCAGTAACCGATACAGGAGTTGGCATGTCACAGGAAAAAGTTGAAGGCTTATTTAGAATTGATGTCAATTCGAGTACAAGAGGCACAGATGGTGAAATAGGCACAGGTCTAGGCTTGATAATGTGTCAGGAAATGGTTGAAAAGAATGGGGGCAAAATTTGGCTAGAAAGTGAATTGGAGAAAGGAACTTCAGTGAAATTTACGGTACCTCTCGATAGTATTTCTATCGTAGATGAGATAGAAATGGTTGACATTGATGTTGAAATAGAAATTGAGACAGAAGTGTTTGCAACAAAAAAACAATTGATACCACCCCCACCTCAAGAAATGGAAATGTTGTATGACTTTGCTATGAGCGGGGATATGGACGGGGTGCAATCAGCGGCTAGATACATTGCCAAATTAGACGAAAAGTATATCCCCTTTACTGAAAAGCTGATGATATTAGCCGAAGAGTTTGATGATGATAGAATTTTAAAGTTGATTGAACAATTCATGTAGTAGGAGCTTTATTGTTCTAACTTCACATGAAAAGGACACTGACAGTGAACACCCCAAACATTGTAATTCCCGTTACCAATTTAGCAAGCATGCCAATCGTTGCTCCTGTACAGTAACCTTTTGTCGCCTGCCAAGCTTCTTCCCAATTTTCGTTGCGATACCATTCTACGCCGATGATACCAACCACCATGCCAATGATTCCACTGAAACATCCTAGCTAACCATGATGCTCCGCCAACTTTTGCTCCGACATGTCCAGCAAAAATATCAGCTGCAACGCCGATTGCCATGAGAACTGTGAGGATAAAAAATGTCGTCCAACCCAGCTGCTCCCAGCCAAGTATCAAGCCATAAAATGTTGCCACAGCCCACATAATAACTGTGCCTGGCAATACAGGTACCACAACTAAAACAAGACTAATAGCCATTAAAATCATAGTTACAACAAGGGCAAAAGTTTCCCATTCCATAATATTTTTATTCTCCTTCATTGGGCAGGCATAAAGCACTACCATTACTAATTTTGTGATTTTTGATATTCATGGTAAATTATAATCCCACATCATGGTAAAGGCAAAAATTGAGTACTTTAATTTGGCTATTTTGAAATAACGATTTGCTTACCGTGAATTGACATTTTACTGATTTAAGGTATACTTAAAATGGCAATAGCTAGATAGTACTATATTTGATGCAAAGTAGGATATTTATTTTTCTATGAAACACACACTTTTAATTGTTGAAGATGGTCATGAGACTGCTAATATGTTGCAGGTATATTTTGAAGCTCAGGGATATAGTGTCATATTGGCTAGAGATGGGCAGACAGCTCTTGATAGATGCCAAGCTTATTCTCCTGATTTGATTTTGCTTGATATACGTTTGCCTGATTTTAATGGATTTGAAGTTTCAAAACGATTGCAAGGGGAATTACGCACTAGCCGATTGCCCATTATTTTTGTAACGGAACGTCGTGAGCGTGATTATCGCATTGAAGGATTGAAACTTGGTGCGGTTGACTACATTACAAAACCATTTGATTTACAAGAATTGCGTCTCCGCGTGCGCAATGTTCTTAGTCGGATTGAAAGCCGACACAATCATATTACGAATCTGCCAGCAGAAAAATTAACTTATCGTTATTTAGATTCGGTCTTTGACCAAAAAAATTGGGTTGTCATGTCAGTTGTCATTAGTGGGCTAGACACATTTAATAAAATTTATGGTTTTGTTGCCCGCGATGATGTTTTACGGGCGATGGCATTAATTTTAACAAGCTCACTTGATGAATTTGGTACAATTGATGATATGCTCAGCCAGCCTCATGAAACCCAATTTATAATTATTACTAGACAATCTCACATTATGAATTTACGAAAACATGTAGTGGAACGCTTAAAACAGGCATTGACGTATTTCTACCCATTGCATGACCGCGAAATAGGGTATGTTTTATGGGATAACTCACAAGCAAGTCGAGAATATATTCCTTTTATGCACATTTTTACCACAGTCGTTTCAAGCGACGATAGCCATATTGATTCTGTTGAACAGTTACAGCAAGTTTTAGCTTCACCAATTTCTTTAGGCAGGTAAGGTAACCTGCCCTAGTTGTCTATACCAAAAAAGGGTTAGTTTTGTGAATACCATAAGCGGGTTTATGCCATAAACCCCTACATTTCTTACCCTTAGCAAGTCTAACTGCATGAAATCCGATAAAAAAAACATTTTTGTTGCATCAATATTAGTTATTATTACACTTTGTATCTATCTTCACACCTTAGCTCCCACCGTTCTTTTTGGAGATGGTGGAGAGTTTCAATTTGTGCTATGGTTGCCCGGTATTACCCACCCAACAGGCTACCCTTTGTATACGCTACTCGGCTGGATGTTTAGCCATGCCTTTCCTTTTGGTGAAATTGCATGGCGAATAAATCTTCTGTCAGCTATCATCGGGGCAGTTACAATCGGACTTGTTTATCTAAATATGTATCGACTGACTTGTTATCTTTATCCTGATGTGCATGACCATGTTCATCATTTAGTTGGGAGTAGCGTAGCCTTTATTTTTGCTTTTGGGCGTACATTTTGGAGTCAGGCAATCATTGCTGAAGTGTATACTTTGCACATTTTTTTTGTGGCTCTGATTTTGTGGCTGTGTTTGCATTGGGCAGATACCAAACCTCCCAACTCCCAACTCCTTCACTATTTTCTAGCCTTTATTTTAGGATTGAGTCTCACTCATCATAGTACGATTATTCTTATGTTTCCTGCTGTTGGCTTGTATATATTTTGGAGGGACAAAGCTTGCTTTGTCAGACCAAGGTTTGACGCTCCTAGTTGGAAAGCCTTTTGGATGAGCAAAGCTTGTTTTGTCAAACTCCTTATAATACTTCCTAGCATGCTTTATCTATATTTACCGTTAATTGCCCCTCATACACCTTACACAACATTTGAGCTTAGTTCTAATCAAACACTTGTTCTTTACTCAAATACATTAAACGGTTTCATTGACCATGTTTTAGCTCGAGCATTTCGGTCTGACATTCAGCCGAGTGTATTCGGTTTTGAAAGATTGGTTTTAGCCATGACACTAATGCGGCAACAAGTAGGCGGGCTGGGAATATTACTCGGGGGGGTTGGATTAATTAGCCTGAAAAAAAATTATCGTTTACTTATTTTAACAGGGGTAACTTTTGCCTCCTTTTTTATTTTCTGCCTAATTTATACCATTGGCGATATTGAGGTGTTATTTATTCCATGTTGGTTTATCCTGAGTTTATGGATTGGCTTGGGATGGATGAAAATTATCACCATGACAACGCACAATTTTGTCAAACGTAAAACAGCACGTCTCACACCAATTGCACCTTTTGACCAAGCCATGAAACGATTGGAAAAGCGAATCAAATATATCATGCTACTAAGTTTAGCCATGTTATTTCTCATTTTTCCAATAACATTAGCACTTACTCGCCATGACATTGTGAATCAACGGCATAACACTTTTGCCCGTGATGCTTGGTTGGATATTCTTGCTCAAGATATTCCTCAAAACGCAGTGTTAATTACTAACGACCGCAATGAAATCATGCCGTTATGGTACTATCAATTTGTTGAGAATATACGTCCTGATTTAATGGGCATGTTTCCATTGATTACTCCTGAACCTGAACTTGCTACAATCGGAGGTGTTTTAGATACCGCCTTTGATTCTAACCGTCCAGTTTATCTCATCAAAGCAATGGATGGCTTGGAAGTGAAAGCTGATTTATATCCTATGCCGACCATACAATATACTCAACTTGTTGAGGCAAAACGACCAAAACAAAATCCCGATACTGTTATAAATATTGATTACGACAACATTTTAACTTTAATTGGCTATGACCAAAACCAAGCAGGTGACACGCTTACTATAGTTTTGTATTGGAAAGTCGGCAAAGTTCCACCTACCATTGATTACACCACATACATACATGCGGTTGATGAGCATGGGCAGGGAATTAGTCAATCTGACCATCAGCCTGGTGGTGTATTTTATCCGACCCATCTATGGCAAACCGATGAAGTACTTCGTGATACTCACACCCTGACTTTGCCCAATGATTTGCCACTTGGTGAGTATAGCCTTATGGCAGGTGTTTACATTCAATCCGAAACAGGTGAAATTATAACGTTAGGGCAGAAAGAGAAATTTTGAAATAATTTACAACGTGTCAGGGTCAATGCCTAATTCACGTAGTTTAGCTACTAATTTTTTAGCATGTTGCCATACTCGTTCCTTAGCAAGTCGTTCTATTTCAGCACGCTGTCGTTCGGCTTGATATTCAGGCAAGATAAACCCTTGATACACAGGATCGTTTGCCATCTCTATCAAGTCAGGTCTCTTAAACAAATCACTTACTCGAAACTGAAAACCAGGCAACACCTTTGAGTGTATTACTCCATGCTTATCTGGCTTGACCTCGTCATAGAATCCATACTTATTCAGATGATAAAATTTCATTGTGCCTTTATCACCTGAAAATAAAAAATACTCCTTTACTTTGATGTACTCAAACTCTGCAAATTTCACTTTCGTATCTAGCTCAATTTCCGAACGCCTTGAATCAGACACAAACTCAATACACATATCATACATGCCTTTGAAATTGCGGTCTTCATCCTACAACGGTATCGGGTTGCTATTCAACACTATCCCAATATCAGGTTTGCGGACTTGAGTTTTGCTGATAAAGCGAAACTTAAAACCCATCTCCAAAGTTGTGAATTTGGCAATTGGATTAACCCGTAAATACTGGCTCAAACCCCCTGTAACCCAGCTATACATTTTCACATCGATATATTTCGCCATCGGTTTAGCCTCCAAGCAACCGTCAACATATTCATAATTATAATCTCCATTTTCGTAGTAATGTTCCCAATATTCCTCCAATGTGACCCGTTTGCCAGTCTCATCATCAGGGTTTTGCCAAACAGAAGTCGGCGGTAAATAACGACTCATGGTCGGCAATTGTGGCAGAGAAATTATGGATTCACGGGTTCGTTCTAAGACTGTCATGATTGACCTCCAAACGTGAAAGAAAAGAAAAAATTGTAGTAAAGAGATATGATTGTGTCAAATTGAAAACACCTAAAACTGCCACACATCCTCAACACATTGATTAACCACCTTCACAATTTCAGCAGAGGCAATTAATTTCCTAACTGCTTCAATGTGAGGATACATCACCGTATCCTCTTCTAAGAATGGGACATGCTCACGGATTAAGTCATAAACAGGTTGGGTGCCTTTGCCCAATTTTGCATTTGCCCCCAAAACTTCTTTCCGAAAATCAATCCCCTGAGCGGCTGATATTAATTCAATTGCTAAAATACGCTCAACATTTTCGTTAATCTGACGAGCCTTTAAACCCGCCGTACAACCCATGCTTACATGGTCTTCCACATTTGCCGAAGTAGGGATGGTATCCACACTAGCAGGATGAGCCAATATTTTATTTTCTGTAGCTAATGCCGCGGCAGTGTATTGCACAAGCATAAAGCCTGAATTGAGCCCACCATGCTTGGTCAGAAAAGCAGGTAAGACATGAGCATTACTTGCCTCATCGGTCAAACGCATGGTACGTCGTTCGGAAATATTGCCGAGTTCTGTCATTGCTATGCCCAGTAAATCCATGGCAATTGCTAATGGCTCTCCATGAAAATTGCCCCCTGATAGCACTGTGATTTCATCTGTTTCATCATCAATAAAAATGAGCGGGTTGTCCGTTACAGAATTTAACTCGATTTCTATAACCCAACGGTTGTATGCCACCGCATCACGCACTGCTCCATGCACTTGAGGAATGCAACGTAATGTATAGGCATCTTGTACATTTGCGGAGTCATGTGTTTTAACAGAAGCATCAATGCTTGCTTTGACATGGTAACGGGTAAACTCACTGCCATCTAACAAAGCTCGTAGGTAAGCGGCACAATTTAGCTGACGTGGATAAGCACGCAGTTGATGAATACGATTGTCATACGCCATTTCAGTGCCATGTAATGCTTCCAAACTAAGACAGCCTGCAATATCTGCTACACGACAAAGCAAACGAGCATGGTGTGTTTCTAATGCTCCCAAAGCAGACATGACAGCTGTACCATTTGTTAATGCCAAACCTTCCTTTGCCGCTAATGTCACAGCTGATAATCCTGCTTGGGTTAAGGCTTCTGCTCCTGACAAAATTTTGCCTTGATATTCTGCCTCGCCTAGCCCTATCATTACCAAACTCATGTGAGATAAGGGAGCTAAATCGCCGCTTGCACCTAATGACCCTTTTTCGGGGATGATGGGATAGACACCTTTATTTAGCATGTCAAGTAATAATTGTAAGGTTTCCAAGCGAATACCTGAATGTCCGCGTGCTAAGCTATTTGCTCGAATGAGCATGATGGCTCGTGTGGTGAAAACATCAAACGGCTCACCTACCCCGACAGCATGACTCATGACGATATTTCGTTGCAGTTTCTCAACGTCGTCAAGCGGAATGATGCGGTCCTTAAACGCACCAAATCCAGTGGTGATGCCATAAGCGACCTCACCTCGTTTCAACAATGTCTGCACGGCTGAAGCCGAACGTTTTATTTTTTTAATCGCCGTATCGTTAAGCATGACTCGTGAGATATTAGGATGCCCTGTAGCTACAGCGACAACTTGTTTTAATGTTAATTCTTCTCCGTTAAGGATAATTGTCTTCATATGATTCTCCCTCGTTTGATAACTTTTTCCACCAAATTATCACCAAACCAATAGGCAACATGCCGATAATCTTGGGTATTAATTACTAACACATCTGCTTGTTTACCCACTTCAAGAGAGCCAACTTTGTCGCCTAAACCAATGGCATGAGCGGCATTAATCGTGCTGGCATTGAAGGCTTCCGATGGTAACAATCGTTGATAGCGGCAGGCTAGTGCCATGACCAACGGCATAGATGGACATGGTGCCGAACCAGGATTGATGTCGGTGGATAGTGCTAAAGCTACTCCTCCATCAATCATGGTGCGAGCATTGGCAAAGTTTGTACTGCCCATGTTAAAATTGACCGCAGGTAAAATTACGCCTATCGTGTCTGAATTTGCTAATAATTCGACATCATCGGGCGGAGTTACATCTAAATGGTCAGCTGATACTGCTCCTAATTCGACAGCTAAATTGACTCCCCCCAACGACATAAACTCGTCGGTATGAATTTTAGCAGGAAAACCCAAATCAAGACCTGCTTGGAGCATCCGTTTTGATTGCTCGCGGTCAAAAACATTATGTTCACAAAAAACATCACAAAAAAGTGTGGAACGACCATGCTTGCTTTGTCTGTCAAGCATGCGTTTGATGCTCCTATTATCATGCCATTCTTTGACTGCAGGGAGCATTTCCTCGATGACTAAATCGACATATTTGTCAGTTTGTCCTTTGTATTCGGGGGGAACAGCATGTCCACCTAAAAACGTTGGGACTAAATCTGTGGCATGAATTTCATCTAAAGCGACAATTGCTTGTAGCATTTTTAGTTCGGTTTCGGTGTTTAATCCGTAACCGCTTTTGACTTCAATGGTCGTTGTGCCGAGTGCCAACATAGTATCCAGACGAGGCTTGGACTCAGCCATCAACTGTTCCATGGTTTCACTGCGTGTAGCATGCATGGTGTTGAGAATGCCGCCGCCCGCCGCCATGATTTCCATGTAAGTGGCTCCCTTTATCCGCATTTCAAATTCATTGACACGGTCGCCGCCATAAACGACATGCGTATGCGGGTCGATGAAGCCAGGACAAATTACTTTGTCGGTGGCATCAATTGTTTCAGTGGCGGTATAATCGGCTCGAATATCTGCCGTTGAGCCGACGGCTATAATTTTACCATCGTCAATGGCAATCGCCCCATCAAGAATAAGCCCGACATCAGACATTGCCTGTCGCCGTTTAACTCCGTTTGGATTTGCACAGGTGATTAATTGGCTTGCACTGTGAATAAGTAAATCAATGTTCATAAATTTGACCTCTATATGTTATACCAAAAAAGGGTTAGTTTTGTGAATACCATAGAGGGTTTAAAATTACAATTCTTACCCTTAGCAAGTATAGTTTAGAAATGTGAAAATAGTAACACAGTTTGGAGTGTGAAGCAAATTGATATGAGTGAGGTTTCATTTTGGTATTGACCCTCCAGTAATTGGAGCGACTCTAATGAAGTGTTATCGTTCCTATCTGCCCTGACACAAAATCATCATTTGTGGTGGGAACACCATACACTGCAATTGAGGCAAGGGTTTCACTGTCATAAACAACAGATTCTAATATTGCTTTGCCATGATAGTTGTTATTGTTTATAGGTATGATATAGACATTGATGGCATTATTTAAGGCTGGATTTTCAATAGACCAAGAGGATGTTAAAAAGTGGCGGTCATTTAAGATTGGCTTATCAATCTGCCCTAGTAAATTTCCATGTGCATCCTGTAGACGCAAAGAAATTTTATAGTCAACATTCATTGGAGCAAGTTGGCTAAAATGAACTGTTGTCCATAGAAACCGAGTCTTTCCAATGTCAGAACGAGACTTTGACGCTCCTTCGGATTCGGTTTTTAAATTATAAGCTAAACCATCTACCATGAGAACATTATCAAAATTGATATTAACTGTTGGTAAATCATGCGGTAGGGAAAATGGTTTATCACTCAACGCATAAGATGTAACATGATAACCACGAAATGGAATGGTGGCTGATATATTGTCTGCTTGCTTGGACGCTAAAAAGGAAATGACTCCGCGTGGGTCTGTATCACTACCCCACCATGTCACCCAAAATAGATTTGATTTCCCCCATGCCTGTTGATTTAGGACATCGGCGGCGGTGTGAATATCGACGAAAAGATATTCGGTTTTGGCTGGAATTTGGTCAGCGTAGTAATGAAATGGATGAGGCACATCCACAAAAATAATATCGTCAGGCGTAGCGTTATGTTTGAGCCATTCAACGACGGTTTTGCTATCATCCTTAAAATACGTTTGATTGGTGAAATAGCTGTATAGCCCAACGATGAAGATAATAGCTACTAAGAAACCTGAAAGGTTTTGAAAACCTTTCAAGTTTGGGATGGGCATGGCAAATAATAAAAAAAGTGAGGGAGTAATTAACATTAGATAACGAGGTTCGTAAGAAGGACGAAACTGCAAGACTATAAAATAAAGTATCAACGGAACGAGTAACCATGTCAGTAAAAATAGTGTTGGTAGTGTTTGGTTTATTGCTTGTTCATGTAATTTGATAGCGACCATAAGTTTGATTAATAATCCCAAGATTAAAATAAGTGCCAGAATTATCAGGTACGGCTTAGCAGTATTAAAATCAATTGTCAAGCCAAGCGTGTATGCCTGCCATGTGTGGACGATAAAATATGATAGGGTTGGTGGCTTTAAGTTTGGGTTGGCATAATCGCCTATCTGGCGGGTGGCTAATTTTAGTTGAGGAATAAATAAAATTAAAATAGCTAACTGTGCCCCTAACCAGATTATTAGACGATTTTGCCATGTGACGGCAGAGGTCTTGACAAACCAAATCAGCCATATTAAATTGTGAAAGCACAGTAGGAAAATTGTAAAGTAGTGGGTGTATAAAGTGATGGTAGTGGTGATGATATAGCCGAGTAAAAGATAGCGTAACTGTTTATCCCCGTAAACGATTTGCCATAGAAAATAAACGCTCCCCGTAGCAAAAAATGTGACCATAGCATACATGCGCACCTCCTGAGCATAAGCCACATACAAAGGAGATACACTGGCAAACAATCCCACAAAATTCATGTACCACCCTACATGGATTGTTCTGGCGAAACGTATCAGCAGGGCAATGGTCATCATGTTGAAGCAGACCGATAAATACCGCAAGGCAAATTCACTTTTCCCAAACCATGCCATCCAAGTATGTAGTACAAAAAAATAAGAGGGTGGATGTACATCCATGCCCTCTTGGGCAGGAATATCATGAATGGGAGCCGAAGCCTTTTGAATACTATGTCCCTCATCCCACCATATACTTTGAGAATCAAGATGGTAGAGACAAATGGTAAAAGCTATAATTAGGATGATGTGGAATGCGTTTCTATCAGTCATAATTTAGCTACTACCAAGATGTAAACCATTCATAAAAATATTTTCTAAAAGCCCTCTTTCATAACAGCCACATATTTTAACTCGCGATACAATTCATCCATATCCAGTCCATAACCAACAACAAATTTGTCTGGAACATCAAAACCAATGTAATCAACTGGGATATCAATTTTGCGGCGGTCTTGCTTATTAAGTAATGTGCATATTTTCAAGCTAGCTGGATTACGGGGTTCTAGTAATTTCATCAGATAACTAAGCGTAAATCCTGTATCAATAATATCTTCAATAATGAGAATGTGTTTACCTTGAATCGGGTCATCAAGGTCTTTGATAATTTTTACTACCCCAGTTGACTCACGAACATTAGCTCCATAGCTAGAAACTGCCAGAAAATCAATCTCATGCGGTACATCTAATGCTCGCATTAAATCTACCAAAAAACATACCCCCCCTTTTAGGATGCACAGAAGCAACAATTTTTTACCTTCGTAATCTTTTGAAATTCGTTCGGCTAGTTCCGATATTCGCGTTTGAATCTGCTCTTCGGTTATTAAAACTTCCTTAAAATATTTCTCGACATTTTTTGACATGCGTAATTCTCCTTCTGATATAATATGTATAACTATATTCTGGAGGGTCAAAGCCAGCCTTGACCCTTCTCTTTCTTTATTGATGCAAATCAAATATCACTTCGGCGATACCTGCCCCATCAACAAAAACTTCAACGGCAATATCGGCTCCTTCAAAAGTAATGCGATATCGCCCTGGTGATAAACCGCCAAATTCAGCCGCATTATCACCATGCTCAGGTTTTGAGCCAGCAAAATTACGGACAGAATAGCCACCCTCTGATTGTAGTAGGAAAGGTGAGCCAGGTCCTCCACCACGCACAATAATCAATGAACCAGGACCTTGATATGGAATGATTGTGCTAGTATTGCTGGTAATATATCCTGACCAGCCCGTTTGAGCGGCAGGACGAGGCACTTCGGAAGCACTTGTCTGTTCAAATGTGATGTGGACACGTTGCCCTCGTTCAATGCTAAAAATAACTGCTCCTGATATTCCTTCGCCGATTGAAATACTGTAACGACCAGGTTGCAAACTTCGGTACAGATAATCAAAAGGAGCATTACCTGCTTCACCAGTGCTACCTTGCAAAAGCACATTATCAATTTTGAGATTTATCAACATGCCCGTATGCTCAGGCACTTCAACTACCACGGAGGCAAGATTATCAGGGTCTGATTCCCGTGAAACAACTCTACCACACCACTTATTAACTGCTCTGACTACTGTAACAGGTACTAATTCTGTATCAAAATCCTCTACATACTCAGGAGCAGGTGGTATTCCGCCATCCAACGGATTTGGAACAGAAGGTAAAATGACCTGTTGTATTTCAAAGCAGGTAGAAACATCATGCGTCGTAGCAGGTTGTGGTGCAAAGTGTAGAGGTGAACGAGGTGCATCTTTTATGGGAAAAGGTGTATGTACAGGTGTAAGAACGACAGTAGGATAATTAGGTGTTGGAGATGGTGTCGGATAAGCTGTTGGTTTAGGTCTCACAGGTGGATGATATACCTTCATCGGTAAAGTTGTTCAATTGGGTCAACTGGGAAACAGTTGTGCCATAAGAGTAAGCAATACCAGATAAAGTATCACCACTTCGGACATTGTAATAATTATTGCACCTGACACCATAGTAACCTTCATGACCTATACTATTGTTATAACCAGGTACTCGTAACACTACACCCACAACAATAAAATCGGTTTCAGAAATATGATTGGCAGCCACAAGCATGGCGATTAGGGTATCTCCCGATTTAACAGTATAAAATCTATCAAACTGGTTAGCGGGGAATGTCGCACCAGAGATAACTAAACGTTGACCCACCCATATCATGTTGGGGTCATGAATATTGTTAGCAGACATCAATTGTGAGACCGTCATACCATATTGAACAGCAATTGATGAAAGTGCTTCACCATTTTTTACAACGTGAACTACACCGCCTTGAGCTAGACTAAATGTACTCCATGTAAAAACCAACATTATAACTAAAACAACAATAGATAGTAATTTTTTCATAGCACCTCTTTAATGCATTTTTCTAAAATAAGTTGACATAACATTTTAAATCATCATACTTGAAAAACGATATTATGTCAAGTTGGCAAATAAAATTTTATGTTAGAGAGATGAGCCTCACGCTCCCGCAAAAGATTGCATTGAACATACCTGGGGGAAAACCCATATTTAGTAATTATTCACTCCCCCTCTTGTCAGTAGACCCCAACCCCCAGCCATTCCCCTACTAGGAGAAGGGGAGTAAAATTCCCCTCTCCCTGTGGGGGAGGGGTTAGGGGTGGGATGAACGGTTACCATATTTATCTGTCAGGGTTTGTCATTATTGCCGATTAGTGTACAATACAACACAGATAAAATGCCTGTGATGCATGACATCACTTAACAAGACATATTCAAAAATTGGAGAAAACAATGATTTTAAAACGTATTAGCATTACATTTTTTATTGCAAGTATTTTTATGATGTTACTATTAATTGGTTTTGCTAAAAGCAATCAAAATTCAGCCTACACAACATATCGCAGTGGTGATTTTTTCCTGCCACCCTACGAGTCAGAAAATGACCGCATGGGGGTGGGACGCTCATCAACCCATGACATGACCCCTCTGAAAGCAGGCTGGTATTTGAACTGGCGTTCAATGGCAGCCCCCGTTCATGACGGTGGCATGGAATACATGCAGACAATTTATTTCAATGTAAATGGTGTTGGCTATTGTCAAGCCGCCAATAAAACGAGCCAAATTAAACCCACCATAACAGGGACAGATTTAATTAATCTCATCCAAAACCATCCTGGAACAATATGGCAAATCGGCAATGAACCCGATTCTTATTATAATGGTAGTCCGCTCATGCCTGAACTGTATGCTGAAATGTACCATTATTTTTATACCACGATTAAGGAACTTGACCCGTTGGCAAAATTTGCTACGGCAGGAATTGTACAACCTTCGCTGTTACGCATGGGTTATTTGGATACCGTTTTGACTCACTATGAGGAAACCTACGGCGAACCCATGCACGTTGATGTATGGTCGATTCATCTGTATCTGCTAAATGAGGGACCGTGTGGTAGTTCATGGGGAGCAGCCGTACCACCTGGCACATCAGATAGGGGTTGGGACATTGATTTTGTAGCCTCAGATATTCTCCGTTTAACATCGGAGGATGACGAACCGTCTATTGAAAGCAGTTTGCATGACTTTCGACAATGGATGTATGATAACGGTTATGGTGATGTGCCTCTGATTATCACCGAATATGGCATTTTACCACCACCTTCTTATGCAGGTTTTGAAAATGATGTCGCCGCTCAATTTTTGCATGACACATTTAACATATTTTTAAGCATGACGGATGACGAAATTGGGCTTCAAACAGATAACGGTCGCTTGGTACAAATGTGGTCATGGTTTTCAACTGACCATGACCCACCCGCAGGATATTTCAAATATGGTGGCGATTTGTTTAACAAGAATGGAAGTTTAACTGTTGTGGGTGAGGCATTTGTTGCCAAAAGTAGTATTAACATTACACCTTACATGGATTTGCAAGTGGCTCCATATGAGGGCGGATTTTCAGCGACAGTTGATAGCATGGTTATTGATGGCTATATCACTAATCAAGGTAACATGACTACTACTGAAACTATTGGTCGTATTACACTAACTAATCATAATAGTAGTACATCCCAATTACTTGATACGTTTCACATTCCATCATTACCGCCTCGCTATCAAGGAAACCCTGTTTATATTAGTCATACGTTGACCATCATGCCAAATTTTAATTACTACACCATCACCATTCATGCAGACCCAGAAAATGTACTCACTGAAATTAATCGTAGCAATAACACCCTTCACTATGTATTCCATACCCATTTTGATATGATACTTGATAACATGTTGGTTACACCAACAGTGAATAGTGCGGCAGTGGAGGCAACGATTGTCAATCAAGGTAATAGTGTATCACCTGAAACAATTGCTCAGCTTACATTCACAGACCATTTCAGTCATGCTGTTCAGATAGTTGATACATTTAATATTCCAGCATTGTCACCGTATCAAAACATGCCGTTTCACATTAAAAAATCATGGGCATTTGAATCACCATCACCTTACTATACATTGACAATTGCCATAGACCCTGAGCATGCTTTAGCCGAAACAAATCGAGCTAATAACCAATTGAGGCATGTCTTCAAACATTTTTCTGATTTGGCTGTGATAGATTTGGCAGTGAGTCCCGCAACATACACTGGAACAGGAAGTTTAGGGGCACTTGTAACACATGTCGCAACGACAACAATTATGAATACTGGTACATATGCTTCAATAGAAGCACCAATGTTAATGAACATTACTCAATTTGATGATGATGGGCAAGCACTGCCATGCTTGACTTCAACTGTAATCATTCCGCCTTTGAATCCAAATGAGACATATCAACAAGTAATACCATTTAGTGTAGTTAAATCGGGAATTTATGAAGTGATGGTTACCATCAATCCCGAAAATTTACCTAGCATAGACCTCAATAAAGACAACAATCAAAAACATGTTGATATTTTTGTTTCCCCTGAATCAATTTTTATCTCAATTAATCCGATTGAAGGCGGAATATTGACCAGTGCACACAATGCAACGACAACAATTGAAGTGCAGCCGCAAGTAATGACAGGCTCAATCATTTTGGTGTATGAGCCAATTACCGTAACCGAATCAATATCGCCTTTGGTTCATTTTACAGACCATGCCTTTAAACTTAGCCTTTATCAAAATCATCAGCGTTTGCCCGATGATGAGTTGCCATGCACCATTTTGATTACGATTGATTATCATAATGTTAATCTTGAAAAATTTAGCGATGATACACCAGATTTGCGACTTTATTATCAGATGGATAACGGGTGGGATGAAGCGTACTTGACATGCCAGCCATTTTATCCTGTTCGCCATGACGAAGAAAACCGAGTATTAACTACTAGGATATGTCGTTTAGGGAAATTTGTTCTATCTCAAATAATTCCTGAAACGAATGATAGTCATAAAATTTATGTACCATTTATATTAACGAAAATCTGAGTTTCAGGAACGAATCAACAAAATGTAATCAGGTGTATAAGAGACGAAAAGGATTGTTGCGGCGGTTATCAAGAGCCAATTTAAATATAACGGTATAGGGGCAAGCATAAGGTATGCCCCTATGAGAAATCGTTAGGCAATTTTTAAGGCATCTGACAGTTTAACTTTATTTGTATATAAAGCCCAATCGATAATTAGTCCTTCTATGTTGTACGATTCAAGTGCCTTAATTTGACGAATATCGTTCAAATTAGCACATTTCCCCGAAATAATAATTCGGAGTCCTACATTTTCCCCCAGTGTTTTGCTGGTTTCAATATTGATGTTTGTTATTGTCCCATCATGTTTAACATTGGTATAAACTGCATACTTAACTCCTAAGGCATGCATTTTTTCCCCTTGCTCAATATTGGTTTTTATAGTAGCCTGTCCATCTTCAATATTGAATCGGACAGCTATTTGTTCCGCCCCAAAGCGACCGAGAATATTAGGTATTTGACGAGAGCGTTCCAGTGCCATTTTTCCTAAGACAACACGACTAACACCCATGTCAAGCAAATGTCCAATGTCTGTTAATGTACGAACACCACCTGTAACTTGAACAGGTATATCAACGTTGTCTAATATTGATTGAATTGCCGCTGTATTTTTAGCAATATTTGTTTCGTTTTTATAAGTACTATCTAAATTAACAACATGCAACCATTCTGCTCCCTCTTCTACAAACATTTCTGCTACTTTGATAGGGTCATTGGAATAGTTGCTTTGAACATCAGAGTTTTCAGGTAACATAAGTTGTCCATGCTGTAAGTTAATTGCTGGAAAGATAATCATTTTATATCTCCTCTTAGGTCTATTTCATGTAGAACTAACTAGAAATCCGTTCTACGGTCATTCATTATTTATTTCTTTAGTTTATCTCATTATGGCAAAATTTGAAAATTGGCATATAGAAGTTTCAAACATCGATGCAATCAAACCAATATCTACAAGGATACTCATCCCTCGTAGGTAGGTTCGCCATTCCTCAACATATATTTGTCAATTTAACCAAATAATGGTATCATATACTTAATGTAATTCACAATTAACATGTAATGGAGATGAAAAATGTCAGTTGTACTAACTCCAACTGTCGAAAAACATAATAGAAAAATCACCATCGGCACTGATTACAGTCCTTTGGTCATTGATAATTGGTTACTGGTTACTGGTCAGTTGAAAGATAAGCCTGACCATACTCAACTCCCTGAAACGGATGGTTCTATCGTGGCAAATTTTCAAGAACACCCACAAAGTTCATTACTCACGGACGCAATTACGCCCGTATTAAAAAAGATACATCCCGATGGACAGTATGCCATTGGACAAAATAGTTTGATTTATTGGGAATGGACAGATCCATTATTGGATGGTGCGAAGGCTCCAGATTGGTTCTATGTTCCTAATGTAGCCCCATTGCTGGATGATGAATTTAGGAGGTCATACGTGTTATGGAAAGAGCATGTCCCCCCCTTAATAGCAGTTGAAATGGTGTCAGGGGACGGTAAAAAAGAACGTGACATGACACCACTAAAAGGCAAGCTATGGGTATATGAAAATGGTATACGAATAAAATACTATGCCATAATAGATGCTTGGAGAAACATATTGGAGGTGTATAAATTGGTAAAAGGTAGCTATCAGTTATTAAAAGCAAACAAGCAAGGTCGTTATTGGATAGAAGAATTGGGAGTCGAGATTGGCATGTGGGCAGGCACATACCAAAACATGACGACAGACTGGTTGCGATTTTGGGATGGTGATGGCAACCTATTATTGACAGGTGATGAGAGAGCTAAACGGAATGCTCAACGAGCTGAATGGGAACGTGTACGAGCTGAATGGAATGCTCAACGTGCTGAACAAGAGGCTCAACGTGCTGAACGAGAGGCTAAACGTGCTGAACAAGAGGCTCAGCGTGCTGAACAAGCTGATGAGCGAGCTGAACAAGAGGCTCAGCGTGCTGAACAAGCTGAAAAAGCTCTTCAAGAAACCGCCATCAATATGCTTGCCATTGGCATGGATATGGAGACCATTGCCAATTTAACCAAACTTCCTATCAAACAAATCAATCAACTAAGCGAGGAACTTAGTTAATGAAACAACAACTCCAATTGAATCAAATAAAGCAGAATGATTTATGACTCATTGAGCAGATTCATCAAGCTATATTTATTAATATCTATACCCCACAAATGCAAAGTGTTGATAAATTGGATTCTTTGGCATTGTTTTGATTTTGGGAATAGGATGGTTTTGTGGTATAATGGATGCATGGAGTGCAAAGGTTTGTCTTTTGTAGGCAATAGCTAAAACTGTTGCACTCCTTCCTTAAATTCTATCATTCAAAGGAGATTTATTATGAAATTACATGAATTTCAAAGTAAACGCCTCTTTGCTGAATACGGGATTCCCATCCCCACAGGTGAAGTGGCAACTACCCCCGCTCAAGCACATAAAATCGCTACCAAACTAGGCGGTACCGTTGTGGTCAAAAGCCAAGTGTTAGTAGGTGGACGTGGCAAGGCAGGAGGAATTAAATTAGCACAATATCCGACTGAAGCCAAAACACATGCCAAAAAAATCTTAGGTATGGACATCAAGGGATTGACTGTAGAAAAGGTACTGATTGATAAAGCCGTTGATATACAAAACGAAATTTATTTAGGCATTGTCATTGACAGAACCACGCATAGTCCCACCATCATCGCCTCTTCAGAAGGCGGAATTGAAATTGAGGAAGTGGCAAAGCGAAAACCCGAAGCGATTATTCGTCTAACGGTTGACCCTATACTTGGTTTGCATGACTTTCAGGCTCGAAATTTAGCTCTTGAACTCGGCATGAAAGGAAAACACATCCACAAATTTGTCATTATTGCTAAAGGATTATACCGAGCCTTTGTAAGAAGTGATGCCAGTTTAGCCGAAATTAATCCACTTGTTATTACAACCGACGGCTCCCTACTGGCAGTTGATGGCAAAATAGTTTTAGACGATAATGCACTTTTCCGTCACCCCAATTTAGCCGAAATGCGAGATTTGCAAGAAGAAGCTGAATCAGAACGAAAAGCACGCCAGTATGG
>NBMH01000049.1 GCA_002084875.1 Anaerolineaceae bacterium 4572_78
ATAGTGAAAACACAACCATGACCATTACATCTTTTGTCAAGCCTAGCTCAAGCAGTCTGATTTTGTCTGGAATCCGTAGATAAAATCTAAGCAAGTGTTGTGTTCTCTAACCATTCTTTGAGAACATGTTCGTATGCCTGTGGCTTTTCGGCGAATAGCAAATGTCCTGCGTCTGGTATCATTGCCAATTCGGCATGTGGCACTGATTCGGCAATGATATGGGCTTGAGTAGGAGGAACAACGGGGTCTTTATCACCCGCCATTACCAATGTTGGTACACAAATTTTTGACAATGATTGACGAATGTTTATATCGGGCATGGTCGCAAAATAATGTAGCATGGCTTTCTTATCCAATTTTTGAAAGAAGGGATACAAAAGAGCTATAATCGTTTCTCGTTGAGGATGATTGTCAAATATATCACTATTAGCGAATGCAGTTCTGGCTCCTGCTGTAAACATTGTCCGACTGTTTGCGGTGTGTGCGTAACCTAATCGGAATAGCGTTTCGCCCAATATGCCTAATCGAGCTAAAGATTGATATATCCCCAAAACACCAATCCATTCCCCATGGGCAAAGCCAGAAATGCATACAACACGTTTGACAAATTCGGGGGCATAGCGAGCAATGTTTAGGGCTGAAAAGCCGCCTGTTGAAATGCCAACTAATGTTACTTGTTGGTCGCCGACCAATTGACGAATTGCCTTCGTCAATATTCGAGCAATCATGTCAGCATTAAATTCACTTCGCCTAAAATTCGAGGGAAATGAGGCTGGAAAGTGACCTGGCAAACTAAGCGAATAGCATTTGCCATAATCCTGAAATACGTTGTCAAGTTGCCAAAAATATATGGAATGAGCGACACCATGCATTAAAATAAATGGTTGTCCTTTAGCTAAAGGATTGAGTGTTAGGGCAACTATTTTATGCCCTTCAATATCAAGTTTATGAACATGAGACATATAAATTTCCTTTTTAATACAAATATTTTGTAATTATTCATTCCTTATCTTGTTACTACGCAGAGCATTAGAACGAGGAATGAACAATTAGTTTACTTTTCATAGAAACAAAGTATTGTACTGCCGTATTTACGTTTTTGATATAATGTAAGATGTTGCAAGGTTACATGCTCAAATTCTTTGGGATGAATTTGGATAATAACAATACCTTCTTCTGTGAGCATGTCAGGTTGCTCATCAATTTGTCGTAGAGCTTTTAGCCACAATTCGCGATATTGAGGCGGTGCCACATAAATAATGTCGTAAGGACAAGCATGCTCATTTGCTAAAAACTTAAAGGCATCTCCTCTAATGACGGTTGCTCGAGAAGCTAAGCATGTTAGCTTTAAGTTAGTTTTTATGGTCTTCCAAGCCACATGAGCCGTTTCAACAAACGTAACATGCATTGCCCCACGACTTAGAGCCTCAATGCCAACTGCACCTGTCCCACCAAACAGGTCTAAGATGTACGTATCAATAATCCAATCTCCCAAAATACTAAATAATGATTCCTTAACGCGGTCAGTGATGGGACGGATAATTTTTTGTGAAATCGTTTTTAGTTTTCGACCTTTAGCTGTACCTGTTATTACGCGCATAAAAAGTAACTGTTGAGATGGAGTGAATAATTACCACAAAAAATCTTGTTGGTAAAGGAGTGCAATAGCTTTGGCTATTACCTGCAAAAGATAAATCCTTTACACTCCATATTATACACAAATCATCAATTTAGTGAAATGTGCATGCTAGAGATGGAGTTTTCTTTATGTTACCACAAAAACAAATTTAATTATGTTTATTTGCAACTGTGAAAAATTATGCTATAATTTACCTTAACGAGAAATAAAATTTTGTAAAGAAGGAATACGTTAATCACAGGGGTAAATGTATGAATTTTGAAAATGTTGCAATAGAGTCAATCGGGTATGTGTTGGCTCCAAATCGAATTACATCAATGTTCATTGAAGGTCTTTTAGAACCAACGATGGGACGGTTGCACATACCACGCGGTTTGTTGGAAACACTAACAGGCATTCGTGAGCGTCGTTTTTGGAATCTGGGCGTACCGCCCAGTGAAGTGGCAACTAAAGCGGCTCAAAAGGTAATTGATAAAGCAGAGATTGACTCCGACAAAATTGGCTGCCTTGTCAATACATCAGTTAGTAGAGATTATCTTGAGCCATCCGTAGCAAGTTTGGTTCATGGTAACTTAAACTTATCTCCACATTGCATAAATTATGATGTAACTAATGCCTGTTTAGGATTCATAGATGGTATGCGAAATATTGCCATGCTGATTGAGACTGGCGAAATTAAATATGGTCTCGTTGTGGCTGGTGAGGATTCTCGAACAGTTGTCGAATCCACCATAAGAAATTTGCAACAGTCCGACGTGTCGCTCCAAACATTCCGAGATAGCATTGCCGCATTAACACTCGGTTCAGGGGCAGTAGCAATGGTACTATGTCATAAAGATGTATCTAAAAATGAACATTTTATTAATGGCACAGTTAGTTTAGCTGCTACGCAATACAACCGCTTATGTGTGGGACATCAAGATTACATGATGACAGATGCTGTCGCTTTGCTGAAAGCAAGTATTGGTTTAGCAAAGGAAACATGGCAACTAGCTAGTAAAAAGTTACAACAATGGAGTGATGCTGAAATTAGTTTGTATGCCCCACACCAAGTCAGTGCCCGCACTACAAAAGTCATGATTGAAATGCTTGGGCTTACACCAGCAAAATTACATCTTAACTTTCCCATGTTAGGTAACATGGGTCCCGCAGGGCTACCTATTACTCTAGCAATGGCAGATGAATCAGGACGCTTGAAGAAGGGAGACCATGTCGGTTTATTAGGAATCGGTAGCGGATTAAATTGTACGGTAATGAGCATTACATGGTAGTTATACTAAAAATCAGCAATTCCCATAGATGTTCAGATAATGTTAGTGATTTTTGTAGTATCCAAAATCTTTTTCTCTAAATCTATATGAAGTCAACTACCGAACCCTAAAGGGATTGGATTTTACGGACTTTTCATAATGTAGGAAAACAAAAATGAGATTTAATCAGATTGTTGGAAGTGGTGTTGTTTTAGGAATACTATTATTGTTGATAGTCGCATGTAGTGGTACATCTGAAAATGTATCCGCACCGTACCCAAAATCTGCTGAATATGCAGATGAGGAATCAGATGCTTACTACGTTGACGAAGGTGCGTCAAGTTTTGCTCCACAGGAACCTGGTGGGGGCTATGAACAAGCAATCCCATCTAGTGAAACTATCCAACACACACGGATAATAATCTATACGGGTGAAATTTCACTTATTGTTGATGATACAAACCAAGCAGTAGAATCAATTACCAAACTGACAGAGGGTGTCGGCGGTTACGTTGCCTCATCAAATATGCATAATTGGAATGGTGTGCCGCGTGGTAGTATCACAATTAAAGTTCCAGCTGAAACATATCAAGACGTCATGCAACAATTGCGAAATTTCTCCGTTGAAGTTGAGCGTGAAAATTCAAATAGCCAAGATGTAACCGAAGAATTTACCGATTTAGAAGCTCGCAAAGCAAATTTGCAGGTTGCCGAAAGTGCCTTGCAAGAATTGCTTGAGACACGACAAAAAATCGGCAAGACATCGGATATTTTAGAGGTCTTTCGCGAATTAACTGCTGTACGTGAGCAAATCGAGCAGATACAAGGACGCTTGAATTATTTGGCTCAATCGGCCGCCATGTCAACTATCACTGTCAATCTTACGCCAAGCGTATTAGCACAACCAATAACCATTGTAGGCTGGCAACCATCAGGCACTGCCCGCCAGGCATTGCGTGCGTTTTTTGGAGCCATGCAAGATTTGGTTGATATGTGGTTATGGTTTATTATTTACATTTTTCCTGTGGCAATTAGCTATTTTGGGCCGCCCATTTTTGTTTTATGGGTGATATGGCGTTGGTGGAGAAAAGGACAAAAGGTATCAATAATATCGTCTATTAAATCAAAAATATCAAGGGGTAAACGTCAATCCGAAACGAAAAAGACGTAAACATCTTCTCAATAGTTTCACCTCAATCGCATGCATAAGCGGCTTCGACTTCGGCGACCAACTTATCCCAATTGAACATTTTGTTTACATATTCTACGGTCGCTTCTCCAAACTTAAGTTGCAAATCAAAGTTGGTCAAGATTGTGATAAGTGCTTCTGTCATTACATCTAAATCATGTGGTGGAATCAACACTCCTGTTTTGCCATGCACGATGTATTCGATATTTTGTCCGACTTGACTCGCCACGACTGGCACCCCTGCTGTCAACAAGTCGAGGAGTTTAACAGAACATTTGGTGCGATTGATAAGCGTATCAACATAAGGATAAAAAGCTACATTAGCCGTAGCAAAATAATAAGGCAAATCCTTTTGTGGCACCCAACCCGTAAAAATAAGTTTGTCAGCTACACCATGCCTGTCTGCCATCTTTGCCAATTCTTTCTCTTCACCAAAAAAGCCTTCCCCAACAATCAGCCAATGAGCAGTTGGTAAACGTTGATTTAAGGCAATGATAACCGTTAATAAGTCAGTTAATGTAAATTCGACAAAACGAGTATACAGCAGAACAACTGGTTTACCCATTAAATTATATTTTTTCCGAATTTGAATAGTGGGATTGCTTTGATTATATGAAACAGGAGTAACACCTTTCGTGCGAGGATGGCGATAAATATGCCCATTAGATACCATTTTTCGCATTTCGATTTCCCAAATTAAAACAGGATTTTCCACATAAGGTTTTTCCATGTGACGGATGCCATTTGGTACATAATGAATTTTATGAGATTGAACACCTAGCTCCTCAACCATGCCAATTAATTCTTTGCTGGCAACGGTTATTCTATCAGCATGACACAGTCCCCATGGCTCTTGCCATGCAAACAATTTTTTCTCCGCAAAGCTATAATCATTTATCTCATTCCAAGCCTGTTCCCAATCATCCTCATCAACAATCAATTTAGCTTGATGTCTGTCTAATTTTCTAAGCATGTACAAAGTTACATGAGCCAATCCTGAATATGCTTTTGGTTTGAATAAATGAATAACATCAGGTTCTTTCTCAAGGGCATAATGAACAAGCCATGAGGCTAAAGTGATATGAAATAAAATCCCTTTTTTCTTTGGCAAGGGAATACTAACAATTTCTACATTTTCATCTAGCCAATGCTTACCCGCATCTTCTGGATTATCCCAAGAAGGTATGACTAATGTTACAGCATATCCTTTTTTGAGCAATGCTTTTGCCATTGGCAAGGCACGCTCGCGCATTGTGCTTTTTACTTTTAAGCCGAATGGGCCAATCATCACAATGTTCATGGAAATGACCTCACTTTTCCTTGCAATGTTGCTATTCCTTCAAAAAATGGGGCATGCACATGGAATCCAAGTTTCTTATACATGTGAATGGCGGGACGATTATTTTGCCTGACATTAAGAACCAAACGAAATTTTTGCATGAGCAAATCATGACAAACAGCACTTGTTACTTGTTGGGCATAGCCATGTTTACGGTGGTCGGGATGGGTGGTGATGTTACCAATGGCGGCGATGCGATAATCATTGCTGATAATATGCGTACCAGCGGCTGAAATTAACACCTCATTATTAAAAATACCATAAAAAACACCTTGCCGAAGTTGGTATGCAACAAAAGAATTTCCAGTATCATTTTTGTATAACTGTTCCAAATCAGACAGATAATGTTCATCAAGGAGTATACTCCCACTCCTCTTTGAAGGGGTATGGTACACAGGACAAAAATTATCGGCTGTCAGTACCATGCGAAACATAGAATCCAAATAATCAGGCTGATAATATGTCAAGATAATAGGGATGTGATTTTCCGAACCAAGTAGCATGACTCTTTCAGGTAATTCCATCCTATTCAAAATATCAGCGATATGTATATCTGTTCCCATTGTAAACAAGATGGGAGGATTGAGTCCCATAAAAAGCAACACCAATGACACAATACCCAGTTCATCTTCAGTAGCCCACCATTGACATTGGCTGAAAAATGGTTCCGATAAATCAGCTATGGCGTAGGCATGATATGCCCAGTCCGTTTCAAGAAAGGTCAGTAATTTAGTTTTGTCTTGTTCTTGACAAATAATGCACTTTTCCTTTACATTAAAATAAAAATATTTTAGCACATCTTCAAAAACATGCAAAAACAAAAATGCAATGCACTCTTTGATAACTTAATATTGACTAAATTGCCGTTTGTAATTATACTTGGGCAATATAGCCGTGTGCGGTAAGGAAACCGCACTTACTAATGGTGAAAAATGGTGAAAAAATATTCGGACAATAATCGCTTGATGGCTATTGCCCTACAAACAATCAATAATATTAATGCACTTGGTATTGGCACTTCTAATGTAATGGAACTGTTAAACCAAGCAGCTGACATGATTAAGATAAATTTTAACTTGCCTGTGGTTGATATTTATTTGATGACGGAAATAAGAAATGAACACACATTGCCTGACTTGGTAAGAGAAACTGCATATCAGCAACTTCCTCAAGTAACTGATTTAGCTATGGCGTTGCCTGTCTTAGCCCAACAAAAAACGTTAGCGGTTTTGTATATCCATGCCAAACCGACGGATGTTTTTATTTATGAAGATGTCCACATTTATTATCCTATTGCTTCCCAGCTACGATTGATTATTCAAAATACGTACTTGTATGAGCAAATGGAACGGGCAGAAGAAAAAACAAATCAACTTGAACGACTATCAAAAGCCGAAAGTGCGGTTTCACTTGCTCAAAACGAATCACAAATTTTAGAGGCTTTTGTATTGGGGGTTGAATCTAGTAAAAAACTTGTTATTACACTTTATTATATTACTGTTGATGAAGATAATAAACCTGCGATGGTTGTTCAAATTGCAGTTTGGCGTGAAGGGAAAATTTATTCACAAGATTCATTGCCGCCTCGTCAGTACCGTATTGATAAATTTATATTGTCAAACATTTGGTTGGAAAAACCTAACGAAGTGTTATTTATTCACAACATTTATACCGATTCACGCGTTGACGAAAAAAGCTATGATGTATTAACAGAAATTGGTATTTGTACGATGGCGTTTATGCCTCTTTATGGTGGTCATCGTTGGCAAGGACTATTAACGTTCAGCTGGTTTAAGGAACATGAGTTTAGTAGCACAGAACAATTTATCTTAAGAAGTCTACAGAAATCAGCTTCGGCAATTGTTGCCAGTCGGCGAGCTTATGTAAACACAGAAGCGGCTCAACGAGAAACAGAAAAATTATATAACGCTAGTCGGCTCATGAATGAATCCGAAGATTTACAAGAGATGGTCGAGGCAGTTGCTTATGGAGTATCTGTGCCTGCGGTAAATCGAATTATTATGATGGTTTTTGAATACGGTAGCGATGACCGTGTCGCTAGCATGTGGGTAGCAGCAAATTGGCATAGCGGTCAAGGAGACCCTCCCCCACCAAGTGGTACTTACTATGAAGAAGATGCTCTTTCAGATTGGAGTTTTTTACAAACTGAAGAACCGTCATTTTTGGATAGTATTGCTGATGATGAACTTCCTATGCCGCCTTTTGTTGAACAACATGATAATGCTTTTGCAGTTTTACCGTTATGGGGGAAGGTTAATCAAATTGGTGCTTTATTCATTGAAACAGACCGTCATCATGCTTTCAGTGAACGTGAAGTACATGTCTATCTTTCGCTCGTACCTCAAATGGCAATTGCGGTTGAAAATGAGATACTCTTGGCTCAAGCTCAAACTATGGCTCGCCGTGAACAATTATTAAGAGAAATTACTGGTCGTGTACGGGGCTTGACTGATGCAAACGTGATTATTCAAACAGCCGTTCGCGAACTTGGTCTAATGTTAAATAAACGGACATTTGTCCGCTTAGGTCATAAGGAAAAGCAACCATGAACAAAAGTCAACCCAAAGCCTGGAATCTCATTCGTTCCGAACAGGGACCAGATTTAATAATATTTCAAGCACGATTTGATTGGCTGGAAAATCCACGAAATGCCAAATCGATGAAAGCAGTTATACTTGAAGTTCCCGATTGGGTCAATATTGTTGCCATTACCCCTGCAAAAAAGGTAATTGTTGTGCATCAGTATCGTTTTGGAACAAAGAAAATTTCCACCGAAATTCCTGCGGGCATTATCGAACCAGATGAGACCTCGCAACAAGCCGCCATTCGTGAATTGCGGGAAGAAACGGGCTACACATGTAACGATTGGGAATATCTCGGCTGGGTCGAACCCAACTCTGCCTTTCAAAACAATCGTGGTCATGTGTGGTTAGCCAACAATGTGCTAAAAACTCACTCACTTAGGCTTGATGAAGGTGAGGATATTTCAGTCAGTGCAATGTCTTTAGAAGAATTACAGCAGGAAATGAATGAGGGGCGAATTCGTAACTCGCTTTCTGTCTTGGCACTTTCATGGGTGTTTGGTATGCGACGTGAAGAACGAAAAGAAACATGATACCCATCATCACCAGCCTACAGAACCCAACTATTAAGAATCTCGTCAAATTACGTCAGCGGCGGCATCGTGATAAACAGGGATATTTTTTAATTGATGGTAAACATGCACTTTATCTCGCCTTAAAAAATAATTTCCCTGTCGAAACAATTTTTTTACGTAGGACAGACTCCTTATCTATCCATGGGCAGGCTGGAAACCTGTCCTACATGGGCTCCGATAAAATCTTACCACTAGCACAAAAACAAGAAATTCAACTACAACCTGTCAGTCAAGCTGTCTTCCAAAAGATTGGCTACGGCGACAATCCAGATGGAATATTGGGATTGGCTCCATATATGGAGAGACAAAACTTGCTTTGTCAGCCAAACCAAAGTTTGATGCTCCAGGGGTTATACATCATCACAGAAGACCTCGAAAAACCAGGTAATCTGGGAGCGATTCTCCGTTCGGCTGATGGGGCGAGTGTGACAGGGATCATCGTCTGTAATTCTCGGACGGATATTTATAATCCAAACATGGTTCGAGCAAGTCGAGGAGCATGCTTTACTGTGCCGATAGCTCAAGCAAATACCAGCGAGGTAATTGAATGGCTAAACAAAAACCATGTTCAAATTTTAACTACTTTCCCCACCGCAACACGACCATACTTTGAGGTAGACATGTGTTCTGCGACAGCAATTGTAGTTGGAAATGAACATCATGGTTTGACTGATGTATGGCATGATAAAGCAAGCCTTGTTATACCTGTTTGTATTCCGATGATGGGGCAACTAAATTCGCTCAATGTAGCTCAAACAGCCACAATTTTTATGTTTGAGGCTGTTCGTCAAAGAAAATCTTATCTAGACCATCAGCAGAATTAGTTTTACGCATAGCCGATTTTTTCGGCGTGGATATGAATCAGTTAATGCAGGATGATTTGGAATTGGAATGAGGAGTCCAAAAGTTGTACTTTTGGCTACTCCCCAACAAGTACCTCATAATCAGAAATGAGCAGTTCTTGCCCACCCCAAGGGATATTGGCATGCTGCCAACTGTGACGGATTTTACCAGGATGCATGCCACCTGCATGCGATGCTCGGGCGATAAATAAATCAGCATTATTATCCTCATCACGACCACCAACAATCGCACCAGCAGGTATATGTCCATTTGATGCTTTGACCCAATGACCACTGCCCATAAAAACTTGGTAAGGGTTAATAGTGATTTCACGTCCACCCCAGGGGATGTTAGCCCATCCAAATTCATGGCGTATTTTGCCAGGATGCATGCCACCTGCATGCATAGTTCGGGCAATGTACAATGGTGCATGTAATCCTTCGCTATCATGCCCTGCCACAAATGCCCCGTTTGGTATGACACCATTAGAAGCTAATGCCCAAGCAGTTTGTGTCATAGGAGTAAATGCCAACAACATAATTAAGTCATACAATTGCTTTTGGATATATTCATCAAGATAAAGCCCCTTATCACCACCATGCCGTCGTTTACGTTGAACTGTTCCCCAGCCTTTTTTCCCACCAGGCAACCAACGAGGTAAGGGATTATAGCCTTTTGCTGTAACCTCATGAGGCTTTGCCTTTCGACTTAAAATGTTACCATGTACATCTGTGGCAAAAGACTGCTCTGCTTGGTCAGAATGGTTGTGATGACAAGGTATGTGACCTGTATGGTCAGCATTTATAGGTATACCTCCCTCAAAATTTTTTAGTGAAACCATACCTAATGCTTTGGAAATAGTCTCGGCTGATATTGTTTGAAGCTTTCGAATCGGTTTGATTTTACCCAAAATAGGTAGTTCAAAATCAAGAAAGGGAGTTGGATACTTAGTCCACCGATTATAAAAGTAATCTACATTGTTTCTCACTTCTACCTTTGTTCTTACTCCACCATGTCTGACTCCGTCTAATACACCTAATAAAGAAATTCGTCTTGAGGTATCTCTCGCCACTTTCAAAATAGAATCAGCCCCAAAACTATGTCCAATCATAACAATGGGACGATGTTCAGGAATTTTTGGAAACACTTCATTGAGCATTTGTTTTACAAAACGTGTATCAGTCAAGTGACCACCTTTGCCCTGTGGTCTACGATGAATATCATCCCAATCACAATCGTAAACAGTAATACCTACTTTTTGTAAATCATCATGCAATTTACGGCAGATGCATGGGTCACACCCCCATAAACCGTTAACTAGAAATACAACGGGCACTTGACCCGTAGATAGTTCATTAAAATTTATATTTGTTCCCATAATGTCTCCTCTTTTATTAGTGTTATTTGAATTATTTGCATTATGAATACCTCATCAATCGTTTAGCGACATGATAGCACAAAAAGCCCTTTCAGGCAAGAAAGGGCTTTTCATCGAAGCCGCAGAAGTTCGACTTTTTAAAAAGTCAAACTTCTTATATGTGGTGTTTCTTTTCCGCTTTTCGTACCTGCGATACACCATCAATCAATGCAATTGCCCGATTGATAGTCATTATATCCACATCAGGCAAATGCTTCAGCAAACGACCAATTTCAGCAGCAATGGTCATTGCTTTAACATGTAGCGTTGCCATTTCAAAAGAGGTGTAATTCAAAGGCCATGATATGTTTACTAGCCCTTCTCCCTTTGAGACCATGACAT
>NBMH01000223.1 GCA_002084875.1 Anaerolineaceae bacterium 4572_78
AGCTTAGAAATCACTTGTATGGTAAATGCTAGTGGCGATTATACCAATACTGCTTCAGTTGATGGAACAGAAGATGATCTAAACCCAAGCAATAATGAGGATGAGGAGAGTACTATTCCTATTCCTGTAGCTGATATTCAAATTGCTAAAGGTGTGGACAATGCTACCCCATATGTTGGGGATAATGTAGTCTTTACTTTATATGTTAGAAATGCGGGTCCATCAGATGCTACTGGTGTTTATGCCACGGATATATTACCTTCGGGATATACCTATATTTCTGATGATGGTGCTGGAGACTATGATAATACTTCAGGTATTTGGACAATAGGTGATATGCCATTTATGGAATCACTTCAGCTCAACATCACTTGTATGGTGAATGCATCAGGAGATTATACAAATACCTCTTCTGCCTTTGGCAATGAATTGGATCTTGATCTCACCAATAATTATAGTGATACTTTAACAACGCCAATCCCCGTTGCTGATTTAGAAATGATAAAAGTGGTGGATAACCCAAATCCAAATGTTGGTGAAAATGTAATCTTTACCTTAAGTGTTACGAATAATGGACCAAGCGACGCCACAGGTGTTGTGGCAACGGATAATATCCCGAGTGGCTATAATTACCTATCGGATAATGGAAGTGGTGCTTATAATTCCTCCACAGGTTTATGGACTATAGGCGCATTAGCCAATGGTGCTAGTGTGAATTTGGAGATCACTTGTAGTGTAAATGCTAGTGGTGAATATACCAATACTGCTTCGGTTGAAGGAATAGAAGAAGATCTTAATCCTGCAAATGATGAAGATGACGATACTACAGTTCCTAATCCCGTTGCTGATTTAGAAATCATTAAAACAGTAGATAATGCAACTCCAAATGTGGGAGAGAATGTGGTGTTTACTTTGATGGTGGTGAATAATGGCCCATCGGATGCTACTTCGGTTGTAGCCACCGATAATCTGCCAAGTGGTTATGCTTATCTTTCAGATGATGGAGCTGGTTCTTATGATAATACAAATGGAATTTGGACTATAGGCAATTTGGCCAATGGCGCTTCTGTTTCTCTTCATATAACTTGTAAGGTACATTCAAGTGGAGAATATACCAATGAGGCTTCAGTAACTGCTGCGGAAGAGGATCCTGATTTATCAAATAATGAGGATGATATTTCTACAGATCCAAATCCAATAGCAGATCTAAGGCTACAAAAAACAGTAGATAATTCAAATCCAAATGTGGGCGATCTAATCGTATTTACCATATCGGTTTGGAATTATGGTCCTTCGCATGCTACTGGTGTTATAGCCACTGATCAATTACCATCGGGTTATACTTATGTATCTGATGATGCAGCTGGCGATTATGATCCCATTACTGGAATTTGGAATATTGGAAATCTGAATGCAGGAGTTACGGTGGAGTTGAATATTACTTGTATGGTAAATGCCTCAGGTGAGTATATCAATACGGCTACGGTAACGGCAAACGAGGACGATCCTATCTTAGAAAATAATGATGGAGAAGCTTCTACTACACCAATTGCTTTAGCAGATCTTGCTATAACGAAAACCATTGATAATCCAAATCCAAATGTGGGTGAGGATGTAATATTTACCTTAACAGTTACCAATAATGGACCAAGCGATGCTACGGCTGTTGTGGCAACAGATAATATTCCTTCTGGTTATACTTATGTTTCCGATGATGCTAGTGGCGCTTATGATCCAGTTAGTGGAATTTGGACTATAGGCAATTTGGCCAATGGTGCTTCTGAACAATTAAATATTACGGTAAGTGTAAATGCTTCGGGTGAATATCTTAATACGGCTTCGGTAAGTGGAGCGGAGGAAGATCCTGATTTAAATAATAATGAGGATGAAGCTTCTGTTTCGCCAACACCAATAGCGGATTTAAGTATACTTAAATCAGTAAATAATGAGACCCCCAATGTGGGAGACCAAGTTGTATTTACTTTGGTGGTTCATAATGATGGTCCGTCTGATGCTAGTGGCGTGATAGTAACAGAGCATCTGCCTTCAGGATATACATATGTTTCTGATGATGCTAGTGGTGCTTATGATCCAGTTAGTGGAATTTGGACTATAGGAAACTTAGCCAATGGCGCTTCTGAACAATTAAATATTACCGTTAGCGTAAATGCTTCGGGTGATTATGTTAATACGGCTACGGTTACCGCAAATGAAGAGGATCCAAATCTAGACAATAATGAAGAGGAAGCTTCGGTTTCGCCAACACCTATTGCTGATTTGAATATTCTTAAAACGGTGAATAATGAGACGCCCAACGTGGGAGATCAAATTATATTTACCTTGGTGGTTAATAATAATGGTCCATCTGATGCTAGTGGTGTGGTGGTAACAGAACATCTGCCCTCTGGCTATACTTATGTATCTGACGATGCAAATGGTGATTTTGATCCTTCTAGTGGTCTTTGGACTATAGGAGATCTGGTTAATGGCGCTTCTGAAGTATTAAATATTACCGTAATTGTAAACGCTAGTGGTGATTATACCAATACCGCTTCGGTTACGGCTAATGAGATTGATCCTAATGAAGATGACAATAACAGTACCATTACACCAGATCCTATATTTGATCTTATAGCTGATTTATCTATCATAAAAACAGTGGATAATGAAACTCCACATGTGGGAGATGAGATTGTATTTACCTTAAGCCTTACAAACAATGGTCCCGATGCAGCCACTGGAGTAATTGTTACCGATCACTTAGCTTCAGGATATACTTATGTATCTGACGATAGTAATGGTAATTATGATCCTTCTAGTGGTCTTTGGACTGTCGGAACAATGGCCAATGGCGAAACCCAAGTATTGAATATTAGGGTAATTGTAAATGCTAGTGGTGATTATACCAATACGGCTTCGGTTACGGCAAATGAGATTGATCCAAACGAAGATGATAATACCAGTACGGTTATTCCTGATCCTGTAAGTGATACTACAATTGATTTGGCTATAGAAAAAACAGTAGATGAACCAAGCCCAAGAGAAGGTAGTGCCATTATCTTTACGCTTAAGGTAACAAATTTTGGCCCCTTGGATGCAAGCGGTGTAACAGTAATAGATCTGTTACCAACGGGTTATGAATATATTTCTGATAATAGTAATGGAAATTATGATGCCCTAAGCGGAATATGGAGTATTGGAGATTTAGCTAATGGAGCTGATATATCTATTGATATGGTTGTGCGGGTTTTATCTAGTGGTGAATATGAAAATATCGCTAGTGTTTCGGCTAATGAGATTGATAGTGATTTATCTAATAATGAAGATGCTATTACGCCAGACGTTAGAGAAATAGAATTTGAAATTCCGGATGGTTTCTCTCCAAATGAAGATGGTATAAATGATTTCTTTGTTATCCCTGGAGTGGAGAGATATCCTAATCTTATTATTACCATATTTAACAGATGGGGTAATAAAGTATTTGAAGCCAAAGGCGGATACGATAACTCATGGGATGGTAGAAATCAGTTTGGAATTACAGTTGGAGGAAACTATTAGGAGTTTTGCTCTTGTCATTGGTAGGAGTATATGCGCAACAAGATGCCATGTATACACACTACTCATTTAATACCTTATCTATTAATCCCGCTTATGCAGGAACACGAGATGCTTTAACCGTAACAGGTTTGCATAGATCCATGTGGGTGGGGTTCCCGGGAGCGCCAGTTACCCAAACAATTACTGCTCATGCACCGGTTTTTAGTAAAGATATTGGATTAGGTTTGTCTGTGGTGAATGATAAAATAGGCCCAACTCATCAAAGCTCATTTAGTGTGGATTATGCTTTTAGAATAAAACTAGGTAAGCGAGGTAAGCTGTCCTTTGGATTAAAAAGCGGACTGAGTCTTCTGTCCAACGATTTAAGCCGTTTGAGTACCACTGATCAAAATGATCCCGCTTTTCAGAATGATTATAATAGTGATCTTCTGCCTATTTTTGGATTCGGATTGTATTATTATACGCCGAAATATTATGTGGGTATTTCTGTTCCACACTTAATTAATAATGATTTTTTCACCAACACTACCTATGGAGGAGTGGAAGGCGATGAAAGACATTACTTCTTAATAGCAGGAACTATTTTCTCCCTAACAGGAAATGGGAGTATAAAACTAAAACCAACAACCTTTATTAAGGTTTCTGAGGGAGCGCCTGTTGAATTGGATGTTACTGCCCTTTTCTATATTCATGATGTGTTTTGGGTTGGGCCCATGTTTAGAACGGGTGATGCCATGGGCGCGTTGGCAGGCTTATATATTACGGAGCAATTGTCCATGGGCTATTCTTTTGATTGGTCCTATGCCAATACTACTTCCAAATATAATGCAGGTTCGCATGAGATAATGATAAGATATGATTTTATCTTTTTAAGCAAAGGAAAAGTAAAATCGCCGCGTTATTTTTAAGCTAGCCTAGAAAAGAAAAAAGAGATTTAAAGAATAATAAATTAGTGAAACATCATGGTAAGAAAGATATATTTAAGTATAGCATTTTTAGGAATAGTTTTTATGTCCTTAGCCCAAGAAGTTAATGATCCGAAATTAAAGAAAGCCGATCATTATTATACAAACTTCTCCTTTGATAAAGCTATTGAGAAATATGAAGAACTGGGCGATAAAGATTTGAATTCCCAGAGAAACCTAGCCCTTAGTTATATGAATACTAGAGACTATGTTAAGGCGGAAGAATTGTTCTCAGAGATAGTAAAACATAAAGATGCTTTAGCCGAAGATTTGTATAACTATGCCTCGGTATTGGAGATAAATAAGAATTATGAGGAAGCCGAACAGTGGATGAATTTTTCAAAAGGACAAAGGACAGTTTTCTATCGATCATCCTGCTTTTAATACCGAGCAGGAAGATTTTGGAACGGCTTATTATAAAGACTTACTTCTTTTTGCTTCCACTCGAAAAAAAGTGCTTCTTTGCCGTTTTTAAGTATTTATCAAGTAGCTCCGGTGGAAAAAAGTGATCAGGAAACCCAAACAGAAGACAAAGAATGGCAAGACCCTAAACCTTTTTACAGAAGAATTGATAAGAAATATCACGATGGGCCAGTCGCTTTTAATAAGGAAGAAACTAAAATGTATCTTACTCGAAACAATTATGAGAATAAAAGTGAAGAGGGTATAGTGAAACTACAGTTGTTTACCACTCAAATGCAAGAAAATGGGAAATGGTCGTCCTTAGAAGCTTTTCCTTATAACTCTAGTGAGTATTCTGTGGCGCACGCTAGTATTACTTATGATGGAAAATGCATGTATTTTGCTTCGGATATGCCTGGTGGTTTTGGTGGTGCCGATTTATACAAAGTTAGTATTAAAGAGGATGGTAGCTATGGAAAGCCAGAAAATCTAGGGGCCAGAGTAAATACTTGGATGTGTTTTATATTAAAGTGAATAGAAATGGAAGATTAGGGGATGTGCAAAATATGGGATATCCTATAAATACCAATAAAGATGATTTTGCTTTTATGCTTAATAAATACAGTTCCGAAGGTTATTTCTCCTCAAATCGTGATGGAGGAAAAGGAGATGATGATATTTATTCTTTTGAATTATTAAAACCGTTTGAGTTTACAAAATTATTAAGAGGGACAAGTCTTGAGCAAGATGGCGATACTATTCCATTTGCCTTTATAAGTCTTTATTCCGAAGAAGGAGTGCTTATTGATTCTGTAATGTCGGATAGTATTGGTGCTTACGAGTTTGTAGTATTGGCAGATAAGCTATATACTTTAAAAGGAGAGAAAGCAAGCTATTTTGATGGAAGAAACTCAGCAGATACCCATGTTGATGAGGAGATTATTATTGTAGATTTAGTTCTACTGCAAGATATAAAAGTACTGGCAGAGATCATAGAGATTAATCCTATTTATTTCGATTTCGACAAATCTAATATCAGACCCGATGCGGCCATAGAATTAGATAAAATTGTGGAGGTTATGAATAAATACGATAGTTTGGTGGTGGAGCTGGGTTCGCATACCGATTGTAGAGGTAGCAAAGCCTATAACGAACAATTATCTGATAGAAGAGCTAAGTCTTCGGCCAAATATATTAAGGCAAGAATAACTAATCCGGAGCGTATTACAGGAAAAGGATATGGCGAATATCGATTGCTAAATGGCTGTGAATGTGAAGGTGATGTGCAATCGGATTGCAGCAAAGAAGATCACCAAATGAATAGACGTACAGAGTTTAGAGTGATTAAAGAAGGTGCTCATAAAGTGAAAATAGAAACTAAAGGGCCAAATTCTTTTGACGAAATAGAAACTCCTGAGGAGTAATTATGTGATACAGGTATGCCTGTTTCTTACGGATCTTAGATATTAATTAATAGCAATTCTAAAAGCAAAAAATTGTTTTACAATATGTTGATTCTCCCTTTGATTATACACATATGTGCATTAGTTTTGCGCAATATTTAATCCATAAGGTTCATTCTATGAAAATCCCAAAAGAAGTAAAAGAATTATTTGATCAAGTACCCGTAATGGCTCTTTCCACAGTTGACAAAAGTGGAATGCCTAATGTTTCTGCCATAGCCTCAAAAAAAATTGTTGATAGTGATACCCTAATTACTATTGATACTTTTCACCGGAAAACTTTAGATAATATCAACCACAATGCTCATGTGGCCATTGCTCTTTGGAAAGATGGCGTAGGTTTTCAAATAAAAGGTAGGGCAGAGCATTATACGCAAGGGGAGATTTTTGAATCAGCTAAAAAATGGATTCTGAAAACTAAGCCTAAAAAAATAGTAAAAGGCGTTATTTTGATAAAAGTGGAAGAGGTTTATTATTTAACCCCTGATTATAGTCTTGCAGGTAAAAAGTGTGAGTAGGGTTT
>NBMH01000224.1 GCA_002084875.1 Anaerolineaceae bacterium 4572_78
CATGGCGAAATGTGCCTTCGGTGAGTCGTTCCACGATGGCGGATTTACCGACATTTGCCTCGCCGACTAAAATAAGTTTGAGTTCGTTGAGTGGGATTCTTTCTCTATGAGAAAGATAGCGTAATAGTTCTTGTGTATTTTTGAGATTGGAAATCAGTTCATCGGGAATACATCCAATTTTATTTTGCCCTAAAAATAATGATTTCGAATTTATATACTCAATATTTTTTGGGAGTTCATCTAATCCAAATCCTTCCAAAACTAAACTATCAGTACCATTGATAATTGCCTCATTAACTTTTTGTTGGGCAAATTTTACAAAATCAAATTCTTTTAAACTTTCTTTATCGGTCATAGTGTATCTCCGTTGAAACAAGAAAGATATTATGTTATAATTTATAACACAATATCTTGTTTCGCCGACATCCAAACCGAGTTGATGAAAAACGGGTCGGGTATAAGCATGGTCATAATCATTCGTGCCAATGCCGTTTTACCGATGCCACCTAAGCCAGTAATTGCCACAATCTTAGAATCGGAAGGATTAGTTAAAATGTTTATAACTTTGCTAATCTCATCTTGTCGCCCGACAAATTTTATTTGAGATTGAGTTTGAGTTTCGTCTAGTGCATCAGGTGTAGGGTATGGAGATTAAAGCACCAACTCCTTGCCAGGCAGGATGCCCTAGAATGTCGAGGACAACTTGCCATGTAACCTGTCCCATGTAACTCGATAGCCAACGGATTAGATAGGGAATGACAAGCAGTGCCAAGATAACCCATGGCACGGCTCGATGCTTGATAATAGTTAATACTTTTTCGTACATTATGCCTCCAAATTATTTTGTTATTTTGTAATTGTAACACAAATAAAAAATTATGCCAATTTGGTACAGGATTAGATTAAAAACCCTGGAGCGTCAAAGCTTGCTTTGACATGAAAAAGCAAGCTTTTTCGCTCCTGCTCTTATCAGTAGACCCCACCCCTGACCCCTCCCCTTCAAAGGAGATGGGAATAGGCATTTCCCCCGCAGGCAGGGGGATTGAGGTGGAAGGTCTGCTTTCTTGAGTTTGCTTCCGCCTGCTTTATCACCCCGTAAAAGATAGGTCGTATTTTTGCTAACACTTCCAGTGACTTTTCCGCCCTTAGCCTCAATTATTTTTTTAGCTTCAGTTCTTGTAACGGGAAGCGTCCCCGTAATCACAAACGTTAATCCTGCGAAAGGGTGCTCATTTTTAGATGGTACTTCTTTACGTTCCATGCTAAATTGCAAGCCTGATTCTTTCAATCGTTCTAAGATAGTTTGATGTTTAGGGCGTTGGAACCAACCCGTAATAGACTCGGCAATGCGTGGACCAATTCCTTCGATTATCTCAAGTTCAGTCGCCGAAGCAGTCGCTATTTTTTCAATACTGCCAAACTTTTCGCTCAACAGTTCGGCTACACTGCTACCGACATGCCGTATTCCTAATGCTGTCAGGACACAGTTCATGGGTTGACGTTTACTTGCTTCAACGCCATCAAGAAGATTATCTACCCGTTTGTCCTTAAAACCTTCTAATGCCAATAAATCTTCTCGTTTCAGTGAATAAATATCAGCGATAGTTGTTATCAAGCCTTTTTCTACAAACATTTTCGCATTTCTTATACCAAAACCACTAATATCCATCGTTGAACGCGAGGCAAAATATTCTACTCGCCGCACCAATTGAGCTTGACAACTGGCATTTACACAAAAAACGGCAACTTCATTTTCGGGGAAAACAAGTGTCTCATTGCAAACAGGACATGTAGTAGGAGGTTGATATGGCATGGTATTCGGCGGGCGTTTTTCGATGATGGGCTTGATGACTTGAGGAATGACATCGCCCGCTCGTTTTACCAAAACCATGTCACCGTTTCGCAAATCTTTGCGAGCGATATCTTGAAAGTTATGTAAGGTAGCTTCACGAACGGGGAAACCAAGTTGTTTCATGGTTTGGATTGCCTGCCATTGGCTAGAAATCTGATGAGCTTCGATGTAGCCGATATGATAAGCAAAAAATCGAAGGGGACGCTTAGCAGTAACGCGGCTATCCAATTGACGCAAAGACCCCGCAGCGGTATTGCGTGGATTGGCGTACAATTTTCCACCGATTTCCATTTGCTGTTGATTTAATTTTTCAAACTCGGCAATGGGGATATACACCTCGCCTCGCACCTCGATTTTTGTAGGAGGCAAGACTTTTGTGGTTTCCAAAACCGCAGAAGTTTTAACGGGGATACGTAATGGGATAGATTGAATGGTTCGCAAATTTGCCGTGACATTTTCACCTACTAGCCCATTGCCACGCGTGGCACCATGTACGAACATGCCATCCTCATAAGTCAAGGCAATTGCCACGCCATCAATTTTCGGCTCGACCACAAAATCAATATCCTCAATGGCGACATCATCATGCAGATGGCGTTTTATCCGTTTGAGCCAAGCCCACATATCATCATCATCAAATGCATTGTCGAGACTGGTCATGGGAACAGGATGTGTTACCTTTTCAAATTCAGATAACGGTTCTGCTCCCACTCGTTGCGTAGGTGAGTCAGATGTGATGAGATGTGGCTGTTCTGTTTCTAACTGTCTCAGCTTTTGAAAAAGTTGGTCATATTCATAATCGCTGATAATAGGGTCATCAAGAGTATAATAACGGTAGGCATGATAATTAATTTCTTTACAAAGTTCGTTTAATTGTGTTTCAATTTTCGTTGTCATATTTCACCTCTAATTTTATTTTTGTCCAATACATCTTTTCTTTTTTAGGCAAATTTCTAGGTCATGAACTTTACACTCCTGACCTCACTTTTACCTGTTTTTATTATTTTTATACGTTGTGCATTTTTAATATGGTTCAACTGAAATACATGTACATACCCATTGTTATATCATGCAAATAAGATTTGCTGACCATCAATTTTGGCTATTGTCATGCATCTGACCCGCGTATTCAGCCTATCAATTACATGACTAGGGGGATTGTTGTTCCTGAGAGGGACCAAACGCCATGCTAAAATATATCCTTTTTCTGTCCCTGCTAGAATATAAGGAACGCCGCTAATCATCACTTCATGAATATGGTATATTTGGTCTCTTCCCCTCAGATAACAACTATAATTTTTTCTTAAATAGCGAGCAGGAGATAAAATCTTATCAGTGTTTTTGAAGGGTTGACGATAGAAGTATAACCTTGAGTCCCAGCAACCATGCACAAACCATGTTTCTCCCATAATTGTGATGAATTTGGTAGAGAAGGCTGGTTTTTCTCCACCGCTTAAAATGGCTTGAGGGGTAGCATCTTGTTTGGTGATTATATCATGTACATCCCACAAGCAAACTGCTGAATGATTTTGCATGCCTCCCCCCATTTTTACTCGCCCATCATATTTATAAATATCAATCGAAAGCACTTTGTCGGGTGTCTCAATTGTGGCTAGTTGCCTGCCCGAAGGTGTAAAAACACGGATGGTGCGGTCAGTGCAACAAGCTAAAATATAAGTATGTCCTTCGATTTGTGCATAAGTAACATGCAACAGACTTTCATCACTAACTTTTGTCTGCCGAATTAAATTCCCTTGACTATCCACCACATATAATTTGCCATGACGAGTAGTAAATGCTATTCGCTTTTCGGTCATGCCAGGTATCACAGTTAAGGCGTAGATTGCATTTTTATCATTATTATCAGCAATTTGCAAATTAAATATACTTTTATCTAATTGCGGGTATGAAAAGAATTGTACCGATTTTGCGGTGGCAACAACCAACTGCCTTTTTCTTACATTCAAATTATATTGCTGAACAATGTCATCCATCAAACTGGTGGCAATATTAACTTGCATTTATCGAAACACTAATTCCCTTCAATCATAAAATGATATACCAAAACATTCTTGGATGCTGTCTCATCTTATCCCGACATAATCGGCATGTGATGAATTGTTGAACAGGCATTTTAGCATTTAAAGTGCTGTTTGGCAAAACTTAGGTTTCAAGTTTTGAGCCTATTATTTGCCCCAGTCTCTTTTTCTGATACAATTAAAATGTCTTTGGGAAGTTGTTTAAAACCAGGATGAAGAAAAGGGATGCAAAAAATGTAATTATTCACTCCCACTCGTTAGTAGACCCCACCCCCGACCCCCTCCCCTACAAGGAGAGGGGAGTACAATTCCTATCTTCCTGTGAGGGAGAGGTTAGGTGGGGCGAAAGGAAATTATCCATGAATGAAACAATCACTGCTAGGAATGTAACTTTGCATGACCTGAAACAAAAATTTCAATTGCAACAGGTTGAAAACGGTCAGTTTTTCACTGAATGGCAAGAAGATTTACCAACAGTTACTGCTTATGAAAAACAATCACTTGATAAGATTAGAATTAATCACATGAGTTTAATTGAATATCCACCATTGCTAGAACAAACTGTGCAAATGACTGTGTTGGGTCCCTTGTTGGTTTTAGCAGATTTTTTTCTAGCCCCATTTTCTATGCGGAAGGAAGTCAGTATTTCCATTTCGGATGAGGATGAAACGATTACAATCGAAGGGCGAATTGATGTTTTAGTTTTAAAAGAAAATTTGTGGGTATTGGTTATCGAGTCCAAACGAGCATCACTTGCACTCACAGTTGGTTTTGCTCAATTGCTATCGTACATGCTTGCCACCCCAAATGTACAAAAACCATGCTTTGGATTGATTACAAACGGTAGCAGTTTTGCTTTTATAAAATTGGTGCATGGCAATCGTCCACAATATGCTATGTCACGAATTTATGATATGCACAATCCGGGAAATGAATTGTATCATGTGTTTGCAATCTTAAAACGGTTGCGAATATTATTTTTGAAGGATAGGGGTTAGGGGTGGAGCAAAATGTTACTAAAAACTAAAATACAACATCGTCAATATGATGTTATTGTTATAGGTGGCGGGCATGCAGGAGTGGAAGCGGCTCTAGCTGCTTCAGGATTGGGCATGCAAACTCTGTTGCTGACCACCCATTTGGATACAATCGCATGGATGAGTTGTAATCCAAGTGTCGGCGGTTCTGCAAAAGGACATTTAGTACGAGAGATTGATGCCCTTGGAGGCTGGATGGGAAAATTTGCCGATAGAACCGCCATTCAAATTCGCATGCTTAATGAAAGCAAAGGACCAGCAGTGCATGCCCTACGAGTTCAATC
>NBMH01000225.1 GCA_002084875.1 Anaerolineaceae bacterium 4572_78
GGGCGGATTGATGCTGTGGTAGACATGCATGATATGATTTATCTGTTTGAGTTCAAATTATTCGATACAAAAGAAGCGGCATTAGAACAAATCAAAACTAATAAGTATTTTCAGCAGTTCATGCGGCAAGGGAAAAAGGTCATGATGATAGGTGTCGAATTTGACAAAGATGAGAAGAATATCGGCGATTGGCTGGTGGATTTTTCAAGATGATTTTCAGGTTCAGTAGATGTGGTTTTACTGTCGCACAGTGTAGAGCCGAATGAAAAACTTGTTGAAATACCAGCAATTCCCGACAACTAATATCGGTTTACAAAAAAAGACATGAAAAGGGTTTTAAAACCCTTTCATGTCTTTTGCAATGTAGTACGGACTTTGTAGCCCGCAATTTCCAATTGCGAGATGGTCAATGGTTATCGAGCCGCTTTTTGAGCTTCGGCATCAATTTTCCAATTGTAAAAATCTTTTCCACCCATCAATGGGTAGTTACGAGTTAGCCATGGCTTAGAAGTTGTTACACTGGTATAGTGATAAAATGGAATATAAGCCGCCATCTCATTAGCAAACATATCTTCTGCTTGAGCATACATTTCTATACGCTTAGCAGGGTCACTTTCTACCCCTGCTCCAGAAGTCAACTTATCAAACTCATCGTCGCCTGTAAATTCTTCACAATTGGGGTCAGCACAATTACGACGTAGGCGGTTGCTACCTGCAGTAGAATTGAAGACCTCATGAATCCAGTTATTTTCATCAGGATAATCTGCACACCATCCCATGCGGAAGATATGGTAAGTATCCTCAACGGGCGAGTTTTTCTTGATTGCGGTCAAGTAAGTCTTCCATTCTTGGTTTTCAACACGAACGTCAACACCAAGTTCATCCATCCACATTTGTTGAGAAGCCGCCGCAATTTTGGCATGCCCTTCAGATGTGTTGTGCCCCATCACGACATCATAAGTATCATTGAAATCATCAAGGGTCATACCTTTTTCATCCAAAAATTCTTGGAGATTTTCTCTTGCAAAATCAGGGTCATATCCTAAACCAAGTGTACCAGGTTCAGGTGCAGCAAAGATACCGGGAGGAGCGAATGTCGTAGCGGGTACTTGCCCACCTTTGGTGACGTTGTCAACAATTGATTGACGGTCAATCGCCGCTGAGAAAGCTCGGCGGATACGGGCATCGTCAAATGGTTCTTTGGTATGAGTAAACCCATAGTAATAGGTACAAGCATCGGGAGCAATGCGTAACTGTTCACGTAATACTGGATCCGCCTTGACACGGTCTAAGTCAGCAAGTGGTACTTCATCTGTATCTAACTCACTATTTTCATACATAGCAAACGAGGTAGAGGCTTCATCAATCATTATACCTTGTACTACTTCAATTTGGACATTATCCACATCATACCAGAAGGGGTTTTTCACCATTGTCAAGTTACCACCATGTATCCATTCTGCCAGTGCATAGGGACCAGAGGTATCAATGATGCCAGCTTCTGTCCATTTTTCAGCCCATTTTTCAATAGTCCAACTTGGTTGCGGTTTGGCAACCCACATGCCTGCGATAGCCGGGAAGAAACCAGCAGGACTTTCTAATGTGAACTCAACGGTGGTTGCATCAACAGCCTTAACACCCAATTGGTCAACATAATCATCGAAGCTTTTTCCTTCGGGCATGTCATTTCCATCAAGGTCTTTGCTTGTATTCAAATTTTGAGCATTTTTAATTGAATACAGCACATAAGCATAGTCCGATGCAGTAGCAGGGTCAAGTGTACGGCGAACTCCGTACTCAATGTCATAAGCATTGACAATACGAACATTGCCATCTTCATCGGTTACTTTAGTAAATTCATTTGTCTTGGGGTCATAATGCACCCAAGGGACATCATCTCGTAGATTGAATGTCCATACAAATCCATCATCGGACGGACTCCAATCTGTTGCCAGATAAGGCAATACCTCACTGGTAACTGGTTCAAATCTGGTCAAACCAATAAACAAGTTTTCAAGGTGGTCAATTGAAGTCGTGTCAGTTGCTAGAGCAAGGTCAAGTGACGGAGGTTCGGTGCTCATGTTCCAATAAAGAGTCACACGGTCGTCTAAACTCTCAACAGGAACTTCCTTAATCACTTCTTTAATCGTTTCTTTTGTCACAACAACTTCTTTAGTAATTGTCTCGCCTTCTGTAACAACAGTAACTTCAACTGTTTGAATAATCGTTTCAGGTGTCGGGGCGGCTCCACATTGGGCTGCTACCAACGTCAACGAAGCAAACACTAATATCGTTAGTAAAAAAGATAGTTTTATGTGCAAGTTTCTTTTCATTATTTTTCCTTTGATTTACATAATAGTATAAAAAATATAGTTACATTGACATCATATCATACATTATCAATTAAAATTGGTTTGTTTAGAATTATATTCACTTGAGTCTGATGGCATCACCTCCCTTACGGTCTGTTTTTGATAACGGATATAAATAACTGGTTGTTTACTAGGATTATTAGTTTGTGACAAGTCTGTTGTCAAACTCATTGGATGTGGAGCCACATCTATCGGTGGGATAAATAACGGCACATCATCCGCTTTAGTCTGCACAGAATCAGAGTCATAGATAACACGTGGTATCATATCAGTTGGCGGAATAAACAATGGTGCATTATCTGATTGGTCATACTTAGAATGAGATTCATTTTGCAAAAGACGGGCTTGAATTTTTAAGAGATGCATTTCAAATGCATCAGGTTCAATAATAATAACTTCCTCGTTCACATCCATGATGACGGGCATGATTACATAAACAGAATTTGGGGTAGGAGTGTTGTTGACCAACCTACTCGCAATTTCTGCTGGAGAGGTGAGCAACGACTTAGGCAAAAAGCCTATATCCGTTGACACAACAAACATAAGTACAAAAGCAAGTTGCAACACCAAAGAATTGCTTGTAGGGCTTGTTGTATAAGCGAGTCCAAATTATTGTTATGATGTAAACTCATATACCAATCTCTGTGGTAAACGTCTATCTGATACCAATTGACGACGAAGATTAATCTTCGCATAATAGAGGCGAGATTTTATTGTGCCAACGGGACAGTTCATAATCTCACCAATTTCAATCAAACTGAAGCCTTGAAAATAAAATAAAACTAATGTTGTGCGTTGCTTAAAATTTAGTTTGTTAATTGCATTGTAAACGAGTTCATTTCGTTCCTGCTCTTCAACAACTTGTTCTAAAGTAGGTGGAGAAGAATTAACTAACCGCTCAAAAATACTGCTCAAATTTGTCCGCCAACGCCGCCGACGAGCAGTCAAATCACGAGCAAGATTGATGGCTACTCGGTATAGCCAAGGTGCCATCGAAACATCTTCATGCAATTTGTCTATGTTTTTATAGGCTCGAAAAAATGTCTCTTGCAAAATTTCTTCAGCCGTTGATGCGTCCCCCGTAATAAGCAGTGCCGCTCGATAGATAGATGTTTTGTGCATTTCATATAACACTTCAAATGCGTCACTATCACCTTGCTTAGCACGAACAATTAACCCTTTCTCCTCAAATTCAGGCATATCTTCTCCTAATAAATCCTTGTTTGACGCACACTCTACTACTAGTATACGATTTTGTCAAAAAAAGGTTCATAACTTTTTGTTTTCTCACAAACACCTAGAAATTGAATTTCTAACTACTCTGAAATTAGGGCTGAACTAAAATATTATCAAAACCAATTGTTACTTGAGGTTCAGAATAACTACTAATAATCATCCCGATACGCCCTTGAGAAAATGTGCTATCGTACAAGGTATCTATTTCAGTGCCATTGATTGAAAATGTAAATGTATCTTCATTCATCATGGTGGTGATTTGATTGCGATAAGTGATGGTGTTGATAAGTGATGAACTTTTCCAATCAATTAGAGCATGCCATATTCCCATTTCGCATTTGTTGATAGCATACAATCCGTCACTACTTATCTCAAAACTGTAGAAATTCTGTTTATCCTGAAAGCGAAAAATCTGCCCAAAACTATTATCAATCTGTCCATCTATTTTCGATATGTCAATGTGATAAGAACCATTCCTAAAAATGTGTTCAATTGTTGTCCATGTCCAATCATTGGTAGCATTGAGCGAAAGCGTAAATTTGCCATCTACTAATTTTGCTTGGTCATGGCTTTGCCAAATACCTTTGTTGATGGTGAAATCGTCGTAGAAAAGTATGTCGGGATTTGATTCATTAAAACTACTAGCAAGATAATCAGGGGGCGTGGGTGTCGCATTTGGAATATGCATGGCACGAGCAATGAGTGGCTTGGCAAGATTTATAGGACGGAGGGCGTTGATAAAACCACCAGTCGAAACACATACATCATCTTCATTTACCTGTCCATCTTGGTTCGTATCGGCTAGAATACGACAATCCACAATGTTATCATCGCCACCGTATCCCAACTGGGTTGGTATACCAATCATTTCACCTTTATAATTTAGCCCCAATCCCCCACTATTACCACCAACAATTGTAGCCGTCGTCTTGAGATAAGCTCGTCCCTCAATACCCGCCTCACTGGTAAAGCCGCCCACTTCACCAGTTGTTAGGGTAATTGTTTCGCCCCCAATGCTTGGATAGCCTAAAATGCGAATCAGTGTACCTAGCGTAACCTCATCGGAATCTCCTAATTTCACAAACGGCAAATTAAGCGTTTCGTATTCGATTTGATTGCCCGCCATGTCTTTCGTAAACCGTAACACTGCCAAGTCCAAATATTCATCTATGACAACTATTTCTGCTATGTACATTGGCACAGGAAGTTTGTCTTCGGCTACCGTAACAGAAATAAGCAAACTGTCTACTTCATAAAATTGGTCGGAAAGAACCACATGGGCATTGGTGAGAGCATAGCCATCTGCCGAGATGATAGTTCCTGAACCACTCCATATCCGTTCATCGTTGCTGTCTAATGTCCAAATCTGCACCACAGCCTTAAATGGCAATGGTTCATCTAGCGGGGCAGGTGTTGCATAAGTAATAACATTCGTCGCCGTAAATGTCGGCTCAATAACGTGGTATGTATTTACTGTAGGCAATGTTTCAATAGTTGGCAATGGTATTGCTGTAGCCTTATTGCCAATTGATGACTGGCAAGCCAAATCAAGAAAAACCAATAAAATCAAAACGATAAAACGAAGTTTCGACATCATTGCTGCACCACTCTTACAAAAATCTCATCTAAGGTGGGCATAGCCACCGAAAAACGGTCTACCCGAAATTGTCCCGTAGCGATAATAGTTTGAATAACATGGTGTGGGTCCGTATCAGAATGTAATCGCAAATGCCATTCTGTAGCAGTTCGTTGTTCAATCTCAAGCACACCGTCCAATTCACCAATCTCACCTACTCCTGTTAAGTAAACAACATCACTAGCAAACTGGCGGCGTACATCAGCTACAGAACCTTCTAAGACTACTACCCCATCATGAATAAGAGCGATACGGTCACACATTGTCTCCACAAAATTAAGTTGGTGGCTGGTCATGATAACAGATTTATTTTGACTGCGTAGTTCCATGATAATTTTTCGCACCAATTGGGCGTTAATCGGGTCAAGGTTAGCAAATGGCTCGTCCACGATGAGCAAATCAGGGGCATGCACTACTGCGGCAATGACCTGCACTTTTTGAGTCATTCCTCGACTTAATGTTTCGATTTTGTTTTTTGCTTCGTCGGCTAATCCGAGCATTTCCAGATAATATTCTGCTCGTTGTTTTGCATCATTTTTAGCCATGCCCTTCAAACGACCTAAGTAAACCAAACAATCCAATACTTTCATGTACGGATACAGTCCCCGTTCTTCGGGCATGTAGCCGATACGGTCGCGTGTGTCGGATGACATGGGCTTACCCAATACTTCAATAGTGCCTGAGTCTGGCTTGAATATATCTAAAATCACACGGATGGCAGTTGTTTTTCCTGCTCCGTTGGGACCAAGCAAACCAAACACTTCACCAGGCATGACATCAAATGTAACATCAGCTACGGCAACAGTTTTACCAAATGATTTATGTAAGTTTTTAACCGAGACGGTTGGTATTGTATGATTCATCCAAATCATTATAGCACAACTTAAGAAAATAAGCCTATTTCACAAGTAATTGTTATCAAACGCCTTGGTAGTGGTTCACCCCACCCCCAGGGCTGTTCAATGCTAAAGAGGATATTGGATTTCGTACCTCAATCTCATCCATGGGGT
>NBMH01000226.1 GCA_002084875.1 Anaerolineaceae bacterium 4572_78
CGCACAAATAGACCGTCTTGAGATTTTATCTGAATTTCAGTTAAATCTAAACTTCTTGGTCGCAAATACCAAGTTAGGAAAATCTCTAAAATTATCCATGGTAGTCCACACAATAATAATGGTAAAAAAACTGCAATAATGGGACCATGAAGTGGTAAGTACTCATCCCCTTCTTTTGTGCTTAAGCGTGTCAACATATTCTCGGGTTCAGTTGTTGGAGCAACATCCTCTAAAGCAGCTGTCTGAACTGGTTCGAGTGTTTGAGTAGGAGCAACCAAAGTGGCTGACTGTAGAGACTCATGTTCGGTTGATTCTTCTTCAGGAGGCATATTATCTAATGGTGCCATTATGGGTGTGATTGTAGCTGTTGGCTCTGGCGTAGCTGTTGGCTCTGGTGTAGCTGTAGTGGTCGGAGTTGGTTTTAAAACTTCTACCATTTGAATATCACACCCGAAGATGAATATAACAAGTAAAATAATAATAAAGTAATGTTTTTGCATAACTATTAATCCTTTACATAAAATCAAACTCAATAACTAAAATAACCGATAGTAGACTAATGTTAAGATAAGTTTCCCAATATTTTTTTATATTTTCTTACTTCTTCTTCAAGACGCTTAATTTTTGCCAAGTCATGTGGCATACTCAAAAAATTACTTGTCGCGGCAAAAACTATCATTGCAACAAAAGTGACTAATAAATTCCAGTCAAACATACCGCTATTGATAAGTGTATTAATCTGTGCTTGAGAAGTAGGATAACAATATTGTGATAAAATAGATGGGCATAAATAAGAAATAATAGGTACAAATGTATTATATGCTGTTAATAAAAAATAACCCAAAGCACTAATATTGAGGATAGGTACAAATGCCGCACTAATTGATGTTCCGACTCGGTGTGATAGTCCGAATGCGATAATGCCAATTTCACTTATGATTATTCCTAGCCCTAAAAAAATACGAAATTCGGGTCCTAATAGGTCAACACGTCCCATAAATAATGCCCCTGTTCCTCCATCCACATCATAAATAATATACCCCAAACCAAAGTACCCTATCAAGAATATCAAAAGCGAGATAGAGAAAACTACTGTAACATGTCCTCTATCCTTTGTTAAATAAATAACAGGGATACCCAGTATGATGATGAATAATAAGATATAAATATACATGTTGGTGAAGTTGGGTAGCAATGAAAAAATAATATCCATAACGATTACCATGTTCTCCCGTTTAGAATGCATTCAGAAAACTTTAACATGCTTTTATTTTACTAGATTTTCAATGTGATGTCAAGTTGAGAAAATATTATGTAAAGTTAATCGGAGTGTGAACAATCGGCTTGCCTTTGCCATTTTCTGCGGGTATGGCATTTTGTGTAGAATGATTCGTCATAAGTGTATTATATCGCAAAGGGATGAATGTTCCAAATGTAAATGATGATTTTGTAGTTGTGGCTTTCCTGTTACATGATTGTGTGGTATAATAATTGGTATAGTTTTTAAGAAAAAGATTATCTGAACTTCTACACACATGAGGATAAGACAGTAATGTTAGGAAATAAAAATAAACAATCGGGTGTTTGGTTTAAAATTGTAATTGGCTTGGGCTGTTTTCTAATCGCTTTTCCAATGCTATGGATGAACGAGGGACAGGCTGATTTTGGCAGAATTGGTGCCTCAAGTATTGCTATGCATGCAGATGAAGCTGTCGATGTAGACAGTGATACTTTAGTAGCAGTTTCAGGAATTGTTATCAGCGATGAATTAATCGGCGACCATCCTTATCTCAGAGAAAGTAATTATATTCAACTAAGCAGACAAGTAGAAATGTTTGCTTGGGTTGAGGAATCAAAAACCGAAGGGGAAAAAAAGTATTACAATTACAAAGAAGAATGGACTGATTCCCCACCAGATTCGAGCAGTTTTAACTCTCTAGAAGGGCATGAAAATCCAGCCCTGCCTCTTCAAAACGAAACGTTTACTGTAAGTCAGGGTATGATTGGCGGTTATTATCTTGATTTGCAAGAGGTTGATTTACCCGATAGCACAGAGGTTAAACTCAATGCTACAAATGTAACTATTGTAGAAGAAGAATGGCAATTACATGGTAACACAATTTTTATTGGGGAAGGTAGCCCCACAAATCCAGTTGTGGGGGACATCCGAATTACATACCATGCTATTTCATCCAATCAAAAGGCGACAGCATTTGGTAGGATTGAACAAGATGAAATCGTGCCTTATCTGTATAAAGATGAACATAAATTGTATCGCCTATTTTTTTCAAGTCGCGAAGATGCTATTGCCTCGATGCGACAAGAATATAAAGCCATGCTGTGGGGCATGCGATTTTTCGGTTTAGCTTTGATATGGCTTGGAATATTTCTCATTTTCAGCCCAATCATTGCTTTGCTTAATGTAGCAAAATTTATTCCTGGTGCTGGTTTTTTGCATGATGTTGGACGGACAATTATCATTTTAATTAGCGGTGCCATTGCATTTGTATTGTGGTTGATATTTGTTATTATGGCGGTAATTGCACACAATTTGATATTATTTTTAGCGGTTTTGTTGGCGTGCCTTATCATAACAGGGGCAGGATTTTACTACTGGTTTCAACACTTTGTCGCTCCAATGATTTCATGTTATTTCAATCCAAGCACAACCCAAAATTCCTCACCAACTTCTTTAAACTCGATGTTCAAGTTTTCAAAGAAAGCAGATGACCTGATTCTGCCCAAAGTGTTTTTTGAAGGTGTCAATCGGAATGAATTAGCAATAACCTAACTCAAAAGTTCAATCTCATCCATGGGGTATTGTTTTTAACAGAATTATGTAGGGATTTATGGCATAAATCCTACACGATGATAAGACATGTTCCATATTCCTACATGTTCTACCTGAAAAAATAGCATTGAACAGCCCTGCCCCGCATGGAGAAAAAGCTCCCTTTCCTTTTGGAAGGTGCTATGGGAGTGCGGTTTGAAATAATTTAGAATGCCATTTTATCATGAGGTAGCAAAACGAGCAAATGAAACAATTTGGATTAGTGTATGGGAAGTTATCGTTTATTTTAAAAATATCGCTATTGTGCTATAATCACCTTATTAACATTTTTAAGCACAGGAGCGTCAAACTTTGCTTTGACCAGACAGTAATACATGTACAATCTCATTCCACAATTTATTCATGACCAATGTGAGCAGAACGCCACCGCTGGCAGTTTTCAAGCTACCACAATATTTATGGATATTTCAGGTTTCACGCCTATGACTGAAACCCTGATGAAGCATGGCAAGGAAGGAGCAGAAGTTTTATCAAACGTACTGAACAAAATATTTCAGCCGATTATTCATGCCATTTATGAGCGAGGCGGGTTTATATCAGGTTTTGCAGGTGATGCCTTTACCGCTATATTTCAAGGAAATGACTCGTTATCTGTCTGTTTTGCTGGGCAGGCTATCAGCAATACTTTTACACAACACGGTGTACAACGCACCCGTTTCGGAGATTTCACATTGGAAGTAAAAATAGGCTTGTCTTGTGGTGATGCGGAATGGGGCATTATTGGTTCGGAAACACATAAAACTTATTTTTTCAGGGGTGATGGTATTGATGGTTGTGCTAAGTCCGAACATCACTGCAATAAAGGGGAAATTATACTCGATGAAAAATTACGGGCTTTGTTGCCTAAAAATGTTATTGATGTGGAACCTGTCGAACCAGGATTTGCCGATACTGTGTGTAACCACTATTTTCGATTGAGTAACATACATGCTACAGAATCAGACCTGTCAAAAGACATTACAGGTCTAACATTGCCCATTGCTTGCCAATTTTTTCCTGAAACCCTATTATTGGCACGACAGATTGGAGAATTTCGGCATGTGGCAAGTGTTTTTATTTCCTTTGAGTTAATATCAAGTGATTTAGATGGACTGACGATTTTTGTAAGCTATATTATTCGCATGCTCGACCGATTAGGAGGTTATTTTAATCGCCTTGATTTTGGGGACAAGGGCGGCAATATGCTTATTTTTTTTGGAGCTCCAACAAGTCATGAAGATGATGTTGAGCGAGCCTTGAATTTTGTATTAATCTTAAAAAAGGATTTACAAGATTTAGAGGAATTGTCAAACCTGAAATGGCGGGCAGGGATTAAGCATGGGCTGATGTATGCTGGCATGGTAGGAATACCTCTGCGATGTGAATATACAACGCTGGGCAATGCAGTTAATTTTTCGGCTCGATTGATGATGAAATCCAGCTGGGGAGAAGTTTTTGTTTTAGAAGAAATGACTCGCCTTAAGGGATTTAAGTTTCGTCATAAAGGAGATTTTCAGTATAAGGGATTTAAAGAAGCTGTTCCCACCTACCAACTTATGGGTAAGCGACTTGTTGGTGAACATTTTTATGTTGGACATTGGGTGGGACGCAAAGATGAATTGAAGTCACTGCATGCGTTTATAAGACCTATTTTCAAGGGTAAGTTTGCTGGTCTAGTTTATGTGTATGGAGAAACTGGTATTGGTAAAAGTCGTTTGATGCATGAATTTCGGCAGTCGATTGAATCGCGGGAGTTTGGCAAATCAACGCTGTATAAAAGACGCAAAGCATCAGTCACATGGCTTAATTGCCAAACAGACCCGATAGTACGACGGGCATTTAGCCCGTTTGTTTATATACTTAAGCGATATTTTGACCAAGTTGATAGCCACCCCCTTGAGGTAAGAAAAAGAAGATTTGATGCTAAGTATCATCAATTAATTGAACAAATTGATTTGAAAATCAATACCGAAAACTTGAGAAAACGAAAGGGAAAACGAGCTGTTAAACGTTGGTTCAAGACTACTAAAATTGAGCCGACAGATAGTTTGCGAATTGTTAAACAAGTCTTATTTCGTTCTAAAGCAATTTTAGCAGAATTTATCGGTATTTCTGCCCAAGATTCACATCATGATAAACTTGGGGCAAAAATCCGTTATGAAAATACTATTCATGCCGTAAAGCACATTTTTATTGCTATGAGTGCAATCAAGCCAGTTATTCTACACATTGAGGATGGGCATTGGCTTGATGATGATTCGATAGCTTTGCTTAAGGCAATGACCCATGATGTAGCAAATCGCCCAATTATAATCATATCAAATTTACGTTATAATGATGATGGTAGTAAACCAAGTTTTGACATTCATGGTGTTCAATCTCAAGTGATTGAGCTGAAACCGTTATCAAAATCAGAGCTACAACTGCTGATTGAAGATGAATTGCATTGCAATGTTAGTACGAAATTACACAACTGGTTATTCGATAAAACGCGGGCTAATCCCCTCTTTGTTCACCGCGGTAATTGGACGTGAGTTTGAGATAATGATTTTGAAGAGTGTTTTCAAAAATGATATAGAGCATGAACTCAACGCTGCTGAAGTAGAACAAATTTGGAGTCCTTATGGTGATTCAAGTTACATGTTCAAAAGTGCTTTGCTTAAGGATGTTGCTTATGAAATGCAGTTACGCTCTCGGTTACGGACATTACATCGTCGTGTAGCAGAATCAATTGAATTGTTGTATAGCGATAACTTGACCGAGAAATTTCTTGAAATTGCCTTTCATTACGAACAGGCTGAAATTACCGATAAGGCAATTGTATATTTAGAAAAAGCCGCTGACCATGCTAAAATGCTTTATCAGAACCAACAAGCACTTGATTTTTATAATCGGCTACTGACAATTATTGGGCATGAATTAGGGATTGAACATTATGACATAGACAAAACATCTGTGATATATGTTCAAGATACTACTTATTCTTTACTCATCACATACATAAATATCTTGCTGAAAAGAGGTAGCGTCCTAGATGTGATGGGAGAATGGGATAAGTGTCAACAGACAAATCAAAAAGCCCTTTCCTTAGCAGAATCTATTGATGCTAAATCTCACGTCAACTACCCACCTGAGTTACTAACGGCATCGGGAGGGTTATTGCAGGAAGAAGGATAGAGAAAAGAGGATAGAGGAAGAAAAAATCCTCAATCCTCAAACTTCAAGCCTTGACAGCAAGCCCAGGTTGATTAGCTTCAGCCAGTAATCGTTCACCCCAATCCTAACCCCTCACCCACAGGGAGAGGAGAATCTTTTACTCCCCTTCTCCTCGTAGGGGAAGAGCCTGGTGGGGTTGGAGTCTACCAACAAGAAGGGGAGTGAATAATTACTTCAGCCACCAATCTATGGATTGACGGGGAACTACGTTAGCTAGGAATATATAGGCACTGCGGGATTAGCCGAGTCCCGTACCTGCGAGCGTTAAAGTTTCTTTGGTTAGATCTAGCAGGTTTTTAAAAGCCTGTCATGTCTGGATACAAAATGGTACTTTCATTTTGCCCATACTACATGGTATACCAAAAAATGGTTAGTTTTGTGAATACCATAAGCGGGTTTATGGCATAACCCCCTACATTAACACTGTTCATAAATGTAGGGGGTTGTGGCACAAACCACATGGTTTAAAATTACAATTCTTACCCTTAGCAAGTATAAATATAGGAGATACAAAAATGTCTAAAAAAGTTAGTACAAAATTTTCACCAATTTCACATGGATTTAACTTTGCCAATTATTTCAAATTTGAGTTACCTGACATCAAACTACCTGCTTCAATAAAATTACCAAAGGTTGATGCGGTTTATGGTTTGTGTGGGGGAATGTCAGCCGTAGCATGTGACTATTTTTTGGCTGGTCGTTCCGCTCCCGATGTGAAGGAAAGACCAGCCCCTGACTCAGATTTATATAAGTACATTTTCAAACGACAAATGCAATCTTATGGCACAAAAGGGTTTATTGTCCTAAAACTGATTGAGTGGATGGCTCGCCCGACAAATAGTGGCACTATTGGCGGCTTTGACATTGCTCAAATTGACAGTACACGGGAACTGACATTAAAATCATTTGATAAAGATGTTAAGCCTGAACTTGATGAAGGTAAACCAATACCTTTGGGAATTGTTTATGTAAGTGCAGTTGATACTTTTCAGGTATGGCAAAATCATCAAGTGTTAGCTTATGGCTATAGTGAGGTTTCCGATGATGAATTTCATATTTCGATTTATGACCCCAATTTTCCAAACAAAGACGATGTCATAATCAAGGCAAAAAAAATATCTGTTGGGAAAACTCTAATGAGAAATACAATTTGGGGTTTGGAATGTACTCGTAAGGGAGGTGGGCAAAAAGATAAACCTATTCGTGGCTTTTTCACAATTCCTTATGAGCCGATGACTCCTCCCGAAGACGTGTAGGGGCTACGACTCAAAATTTAAAACTAAAAAAGGCAGACTATTTTTTAGTTGCCCTTTTTAGAAGAAGGAAGGAGATGCATAACAATTATATTATTATTATAATATAAATTAAGTTAGATTTCATCGGCTATATATCTATTTTTGATTGTTCGGAGTTAGCTAAATAGCTTAGTGAGGCATAAGAAATCTAATTTCCCAAAAAATTGAATGTTTAACAGGATGGTTTCTATGGCGAAAATTTATGTAAATGCTTGGCGTGAGGTTATCACCCGTGTGTTTGAAGACTTTGAAGTGCAGTATAATATCAAACCAGATTGGCTTGTTAATCCCATAACTAACAAGCACCTCAAATTAAATATGTATTACCCTGAAATCGGGCTTGCTGTTTACCTATCGGGTCTAAAAAGTAGACATCAACGTCGCCGACTTAGCATGGAGGATGAACAAAATAGCCTTGCCCGAGACAGGTATCGGTACAGTATATGTGAACAAAATGGAATTTGTTTAGCTGACTTGAACTTGAGCGATAGTAATGTGTCAAAACCACTGGTTGAATTAGATGAAGACATGCATGAAACCGATAAAATAATTTTACTTGAACGCATGGCACTCGCTAGACGTAGAGTGCATGACTTCAAAAATAAAATAAAAAGTGATACTGATTTGGGAATGTATATGGCTTCATGGAATGATAGAAAGTTTCGTGAAAGTGAACCTAGCCCTACACCTGCCCCAATTTCAAAAGATGAATTTCCCATCAAAGAGGGAATGATAATAGAGTAGCGATGACGTTATCGTTATCATTGAATTTGATGATGAAAAGGAACGTAAATTTATGGGGAGTTTGTTGTTGGATAAAATCAAATTAGTGAGTTAATGAGTTGGTATACTAAAAACGGGCACAAAGTAACATTTTCATGAAAATGTCTTACTGGAGCGTCAAAACTTGCTTTGACAGTCAAACAAGATAGGTTCTTTGGTTAGACCTGACAGGTTTTTAGAAACCTGTCAGGTCTTGGTACAAGATGTTACTTTATGCCTTCATGAGTATAACTTATTAAACTTATTGCTGTTTAATAACGTAAGATGTATTTATAGTTGTTACATTCTGTAGCGTTTGTCCTACAACACAATACTTATCACGTGATAGAGCAATAGCCTTCTCCATCGATTTTTCAGAAACATCAGAACCTGTAACCTCTACCACAATATCCACCACTTGAAACGGTTTTGGGTAGCCATCTGGTTGATGCCCGATAACCTTAACTCTAAGTGAGTCAAAAGAAATGCGTTTTTTTGATAGGACATGTTTAATATCCATACTCATACAACCAGCTAACCCGATTAAGAGCATTTGAGCAGGGGATGTATCTCCTCCTCCCAATTTTATTTTATTCCCTTTTGAATCTATACCAACATGTTCTTGGTTTGGTCCAACCCATTCAGCCATGACTGTTGTTGACATTATTTTCTCCTTTGTATATCTTGAAAACAAATAAATATTGTAACCGTTCACATCCACCCCTAACACATCCCTCATAGGTAGATGGGAGAAAAAGTTCCACTCTCCCTCTGGGATAGGGACAGGGGGAGGGCAAGAAAAAGCCTTAGATGGTCAATGATTGACCAGGTTTAAGATTTTCAACTTTTGTATCTGTTACTGCTTCGACTTTTTCTTTCCATGCCTCCGCATTTTGCTTAATTGGTGCCCAAGTGTTGTAGTGGCATGGAACGACAACTTTCGGGGTGCAGAATTTCACTGCTTGAACGGCATCATTGGGACCCATTGTGAAGTTGTCGCCTATTGGTAAAACTGCTAAATCAGCATTGGCGTACAGCTTCATGTCTGAGAATAAAGCAGTATCACATGCAAAATAGAGGGTTTTATCATTTGTTTTGATGAGGAAACCTGTCGGATTACCTCCATTACTTCCATCAGGAAGCATGGATCCATGATGAGCAATCGTCAATTTTACATAACCAATATCATGCGTAAAACCACCACCGATATGTTGAGCATGTAACTGCTCTTGAGGAACACCTTGTTTGTCAAGCCAGGCAATAATCTCAAAATTGCTAATAACTTTGGCTTCGGTTCGTTTGGCGATTAAAACTGCATCAGCAATATGGTCATAATGTCCATGTGAAACTAAAATGAAATCTGCTTCAACCGAGTTGGCTGAAACGTCTGTGGCAGGGTTATCATTGAAAAAAGGGTCGATAACAACTTTCTTGCCGTCAATATCTAATAAATGTGTGTTGTGTCCAACATAAGTATATTTGATAGCCATTTAAACTCCTTGCATAAAAATTCGATAAATATTCTACACGAAATATAAGATAAAAATTCGATAAAGTCAAAATTTGCCCTCGTGAAATGAAAAATTGGTTATGCTTTACTCCCATGTCTCCAGTACGTCCCGCCATGCTTGGATTTCATCGAACTTGCGTTCTATTGCCCAACCAGCAATAAACATAATCACACCAATTACCAAAAGTAGCATCCATAAATTGACCGACTCAAAGGCGTTTATTATCTGCCCTATGGTAGCTAAAACAATTCCCCCCATGCCAGCGTATAAAAATCGGCGTGACCGTCTAGCACTGCCATACCATATCGAGGCAAAACCTTCTAGCCAAAAAATAAAAGTAAAGGGCATGCCATAACGTAACACTTGCAAAAATAATGAGCCCATCATGACAAAAATAGAGATATAATCAACACGTTGTGCCAATGTAGTATGTCCGCGATGCCATTCAAGATAAGAGATAACTAACATGTACATACCTGTGGGGATAACGTACCATTGCATCCATCGCAAACCGCTCAATTGTCCAATCTGCAAAATAAAAACTAGCCAGGCAAGCAATATCAACCAACTGGCTCCGTAGGCAAGACGTAAACGGCTATAGATAAATGATGCTCCCATGTAAATCAAACCAATAAATGTAAAGACTAATACCACCATCCAAGCAACCGTTGTATCATTGGTGAAACCATCTGCTCCTAAAATAATTGGGATAAGTCCTAGCAAAATTTTCATGCCACTAAGGATAGTTATTGTCAACACGAGAATAGAAAATCCCCATGCCACCTTTTGTAGTGGCATCTCCCAAATTGCCACCCCAGGCCGATATTCTAAATTGTCGGCTAGATGACGGCGAGCGAATGTAAAAATGTAGCCAATTGTCCCGTAAATAAGAACTAATCCCGCCCAAGCAATGAACAAATCTGTAAACCATCCACCAAATACATCCACCCCTTGCATGATGGCAAATATTCCCCAAAACATGCTGATATAGGCAATTGCTGGTGAAACCCAAAAGATTGCTATGGCAACAAAGATTAGGATATGTATGAGGGTAATTATCAGTGCGGGCATGGTAAATTCAAAAGTGATAAATTGAATGAACAGTATATCAAACACTGCTAGTAGATAAAATGGACGTGACCAGCCCTTGAATAGATGATGAAGCTTAAACGGCGGTTCTTCATAAAATCGCCATTCGAGGAACATGGCTAGTATGATGGTCATGACCGTCATGATTGAAAAACGGAGCCAAAATTCGGATTGAAGTATATCCCATCCGAGATGTACCAACCAAAATAGCATGGTAAAATGTCCCGCAATGCCCATAGCTAATAGCCATGTCCGCAGACGGAAACGATAAATTGCCCAACCGTATATCGGCATGAGCATGAGGCATGTCAAGGTAATTAATCCTTCACTTGGATAAGGATACAAATCCATTGCTAAAAGAGGAGTGTACATCATCCAAACGAACCCCATGATGTATGGAGCTAAACTCCACCAATTTAGTACTAGCTCACTGGTCGCAGGAATCCAACGAAGTGGTCTTCCCCATGGAAAATCTTTATAATTGCCATATCGATTATCAAGCCATACCCCAAATCTGAATGTAGCCAATATCAATGGAAATAAAGCTAGTCCATAATATCCATGTGGAATGGGAGATAAATCAACAAAAACAAGATATGGTACAATCGCTAATCCTACAGTCGGTATCATCAAAATGGGTTGATTTAACCAAAATGCGGTGATGCCGTATAATATCACTGCTCCGCCATAGCCGACCAATGCTCCTATCGAGTCATGGCTTGAGGG
>NBMH01000227.1 GCA_002084875.1 Anaerolineaceae bacterium 4572_78
GCCAGTATCCAGTTAAACAGGGGTGGCTTATTGTAATAAAACTCACCATTAATGGTGGGCGTAACAAAATTATCGCTTATCATCATTTCAAGTGCTACTATTGCACGGGTAGCCTCGTCAACGCCCAGGAAAATATTGACCGCCCCAAGGTTGATGAGCAGTGCCAGCACCAGGAGGATGATCCCGGATGTATAAATTACGATGGGATTTTTCTTAATAAATTCAATCATTTTATGTTCAGGGTTATCAGCTATAATAAAATATAATGTTGAGAAATAATACTAAAACGCATAAACTTTATTGTTTTTGTGACTACTAACTGATTGGTTTATCACTGTTTGTGTCATTATCTCTTGGCTTGTCCGTTCACTGTCAGTTTAAAAGTTTTCAAAAGTAGATAAATTTGGGTACATGGGATTTTTTTACCTCAAAACAATTCACGGGGTAAATTGGAGTCACCCCGTGAATCAAACCCGGCCAAATTCAGGGCGTGACTTGGAGTCACACCCTGAATCAAACCTGATCATAATTTCGATTTTGGTTTCGTTTTGTTTAAGATATAAGTAATTATTTGTGAAAAAAAACGTCAGGTAGTTTAATCAAAAAGTTAAATGCCCGATCATCAATAGGAGTGTGGGGCCTCACTTTGGAGCCATTGCTGTGCATCATTAATATTGTTGAACATTTTCACCATGTTGCCCTGGTTGACGAATACAGTCTCCAGGAAATGGAATTCTTCAAAAGACCCGCTTACAACAAGTGCCCGTTTCACCGAACTGGTAATCCCTATTTTCGAAGCGTGTTTTGGCATAGTGTAGATATCGGTAATGGATTCAACCAGCCTGGCATGGCGCAGATCGTTGAGGACGTGCCGGCAACCGTACTCCTTGAAATAATGGGCAACTTCTTTCGCCATTTCGACAAACAGTGGAAGGTTCAATTCGCCCTCTATTGAAACGAGGATACAGTTTGTGTTTTTGTTATGAGTTACTGTGTATGACATGGTTTGCCTCCTAATCCTATTTGTTAACACTTTTATCAAACTAACTATTATCCAACCACAGGTACTGAAAAAAATATTGATTGCATTAAACCCTTAGCAACACGAATATTTTATATGCGCGATAAATATAATAAAAATCCGCTACAATAATCTTTATTTTGTAAAATGATAAAAAAATATGTAGAAAACATACCATTTAAAAGGACAATATTTTCTAACGAAAAGACTAAAAAAATCATGTCTGCAAACAAGTTGTGACCCTGTAAGAAATTGTTAATATTTAATTTAATGTTAATTAAGATTTTACTGTTTGCTACATATTGATAATTAGTATCTTTGCCGCCTGAATTTTTAAAGGACTTTTACGTGTAACGATTTAGTTTTTAATTATTTAAACAAGATGGGATATTTAAAATTCGACAAAAATCAACTTATAAACCTCGAATATTCACTTCGCCGGGAGTTACTAAGGACGAACAGGGCAGGAGCATTTTCGAGTACTACAATAGTAAATTGCAACACAAGGAAATATCACGGCCTTCTTATTGTCCCCCAGCCACAATTCGGAAACGACCCTCACGTACTTTTGTCATCATTAGATGAAACCATTATACAACGTGAAGCTGAATTTAACCTGGGTATCCATCAATACAAAAACAATGTATATTCGCCACGTGGGCATAAATATGTGCGGGACTTTGAAAGCGATCCAATCCCAAAAATCACTTATAGGGTAGGTGGCGTTGTGCTCACCAAGGAGTTGCTTTTTTCATCACGCGAAGACCTCGTGCTTTTTAAATATACCCTGGTGGAAGCCAATTCACCGACAAAACTAAAGTTCAGCCCTTATCTGGCTTTTAGGAATATACATGCTTTGTCGAAGGCGAATATTGATGCCAACAAAAAATACGAGACCATAAAAAACGGGGTTCAAATTACAATGTACGATGGATACTCACCGCTCAACATCCAGTTTTCGAAAAAGCCTGAATACACTCATGTGCCCGACTGGTATTATAATATTGAATATACCTATGAAAAATTAAGGGGCTACGGTTGCCTTGAAGATTTGTATGTGCCGGGGTTTTTTGAGATACCGATTAAAAAGGGCGAATCCATAATTTGTGCTGCCGGGACTAAGGAGATACTTCCGGCGGGGATGAAGCAAAGATTTGCTGCCGAGGCCCGTAAGCGTATCCCCAAAAAGAACTTTGAGAACTGCCTCATCAATTCATCACAACAATTTGTTGTACATCGTGGCGGCAACACCGAAATTATGGCCGGTTATCCATGGTTTGGAAAAATCGGGAGAGATACTTTTATGTCGATGCCCGGCCTGTTGCTTAGCCAGGGTGATGCCACAACATATAAAGCTGTGCTGGATTCGATGGTAGCCTCGATGAATGATGCCTTTTTTCCGAATGCAGTGTTTAACGATCATACCGAATACAACTCGGTTGACACCCAACTATGGTTTTTCCGGGCATTGCAGATGTATGTTGAATATATTGGTGAAACTGAAAAAAACTGGAAGGAATACAAAAAGCCAATCAATCTGATACTTAAATCATATCGTGATGGTACTTGGTTTGATATAAGGATGCAGGATAATGGACTGCTGTTTGCCGGTGAACCTGGCAATGCGTTAACCTGGATGAATGCCGTGATTGACGGTAAGCCGGTAACCCCGAGGATTGGAAACCCCGTTGAAGTAAATGCTTTATGGTACAATGCCATTCAGTTTAGCCTTGAAATGGCCCGTAAAGCAAATGACAAAAGTTTTGTTAAGCAGTGGAATGACTTACCAGGGCGCATTGCAAAATCATTTGTTGAAAATTATTGGGACGAAGAGAAAGGTTACCTCGCAGATTACACCAATGGCGATTTTAAAGATTGGTCGGTGCGGCCAAACCAAATCCTGGCGGTGTCCCTGCCATATTCACCGTTGAACAGGCTTCAGCAGAAAATGGTGCTTGATGTTGTTGAAAGTGAACTTTTAACACCACGTGGGCTGAGGACCTTATCGCCCAAGAACCCTAAATACAGAGGTGTTTATCGTGGCAATATCCAGGATCGCGATTTGGCTTACCACAATGGATCGGTTATGCCATGGACATTAGGACATTTTGCCGAAGCATATCTGAAGATTTACCAAAAAAGTGGTTTGGCCGTGATTAAGAATCTTTACCAGGGGTTTGAACCAATGATGCAGGAGTATGGCATTGGCACCATTTCAGAACTTTATGATGGTGACCCGCCCCACAACCCTTCAGGCGCAATTTCTCAAGCTACCGGAGTAGCTGAATTGCTCAGGGTTAAAGATATGATAAAAACGTTTGAAAAGAAAAAATAGTTATTTGATGGTCATTTGAAGTCATTTATTGTCATTTGAAATTTGTTCCTTTATTTAGGAGGTGATTTTATGAAATTGGAAGAATTGAGGGTTTATCAAATGTCGATGGAAATTGGAGAAGAAGTTTGGAACATAGTTTATTTTCAAACACGTGATTATGCGATAATTATAAAATATATATTAGCGCATTCGCGGCAAAAAATGGCTTTTTAGACCGGACTCATCAAACCAATAGGTGAAAAGCCTAATGGTTAAGATTGACAACAAATGATGGCCTTGCCAAATGACATCTTTTAAAATGACAACAAATGACATCTTTCAAAATGACAACAAATGACGGTCTTCCAAAATGACATGAAGCAAATGACCGCCTTACAAAATGACGCAAAGCAAATGACGGTTTTACCAAATGACTACATTCTTAAATTAATTATATTTTTGTAAATGAAAGTATTAATGTTTGGCTGGGAATTCCCGCCGCATATTTCCGGTGGATTGGGCACTGCTTGTTATGGGCTGACCAAGGGATTGGCAAGTCAAAATACAGAAGTGATTTTTGTGGTCCCCAAGGCTTATGGCGATGAAGACCAATCGGCTGTGAGGCTGGTGAACGCCAGCGATGTGGTCGTAGATTCCACGGATGTCGATTACCAGGAATTTTGGAAAAAGATCACCTATATGGAGATTGGGTCAAACCTTATCCCGTATGTCAGCCCGGAAAAATTTAAAAAGTATGCCGAAGAAAACCGCCTGGAAGGGACTTCTTTGGAAGAAACGGTGATGCGTGCCAAATTTACTTTTTCAGGTAAATACGGGAAAGACCTAATGGCCGAGGTTTCGAGGTATGCCCTTGTAGGTGCGGGAATTGCAAAGAAATCTGAATTTGATGTGATACATGCCCACGACTGGCTTACATATTCAGCAGGCATTGCAGCCAAAAAAGTTACCGGGAAGCCTTTGGTAGTGCACATGCACGCTACCGAATTTGACAGGTCGGGGCAAACCGTAAACAAGGAAGTTTACGATATCGAGCGCAAGGGAATGGAGGAAGCCGACAGGGTGATCACAGTGAGCAATTTTACACGCGCCATTGTTATCGAAAAATATGGCATCGACCCAGATAAGATTTTTACTGTCCACAACGCTGTAGAACCTACCGATAAGGAAGTGGGTGGTTTGGAAAGAAAAGTTAAGGAGAAAGTGGTTACCTTCCTCGGCAGGTTAACGCAGCAGAAAGGGCCTGAATATTTTATAGAAGCGGCACACCTTATCCTACAGCGCGACCCCAATGTGCGCTTTGTTATGGCAGGCTCCGGCGACCTGATGAATAAAATGATAAAACGGGTGGCCCAGTTAAAAATCGCTACCAAATTCCATTTTACAGGCTTTCTGAGGGGCGCCGAGGTTGACAAGATGTTAGGTTTAAGTGACGTTTTTGTAATGCCCTCGGTGTCCGAACCGTTTGGTATCGTTCCGCTGGAGGCCATGCGCTCGAACGTGCCTGTGGTAATTTCAAAACAATCGGGCGTATCAGAAATATTAAAACATGCTTTAAAAGTCGATTACTGGGACATTAGCGGAATGGCAGATTCAATTTACGGATTGCTCCATTATAATTCACTGACCGATATGTTCATTAAATATGGCAAAGATGAAGTTGATAACCTTAAGTGGGACAATGCTGCTTATAAAGTAGTCCAGGTGTATGAATCTCTTTTTAATTAAAGAAATGATGCAATGCTAAAATGATGCAATGCTAAAATGATAAAATGATAAGAACTTTACACAAGAAATGATTTATTGCATTGAAACATTAAATCATTGAAGCATTAAAGAGTCCGGTCTAAAAACGAAGTTTTTGATAATTAGCGAAATTT
>NBMH01000228.1 GCA_002084875.1 Anaerolineaceae bacterium 4572_78
CTCCAAAAATCTGAATGGTCTATTTATCAATCTGCCTCGTGAAAAAGATGGTTACCATCAACCAAAACTTGACCAAATTTTCGGCATGTTGCTCGATGAAATTAGACCTGACATTGCCCATGTCGGACATCTCAATCATCTTTCTACTGGCATCATTGACGAATTGCATGCTCGCCAAATCCCGATAGTATTCACCTTGCATGACTTTTGGCTCATGTGTCCACGCGGGCAATTTTTGCAACGCAATTTTGGGCAAATAGAATTTCATCAATTATGTCATGGACAAGAAAATCAAAAATGTGCTAGGCAATGTTACAATGCTTATTTTTCAGGGCAAGAAAACGACAATACTCGTGACATGGCTTATTGGACAGATTGGATTGCCAGCCGCATGAACAAAACCCGTCGCATTGTGGAAAAGGTAGATGTGTTTATTGCCCCATCCCGCTACTTACAAAATCGATTCATAAATAGTTTTCATGTACCATCTGATAAAATTATTTATTTGGATTACGGTTTTCCAAGCTACCTAAAACCGCTCCAAAAAGCACCGCATGACCTATTTACTTTTGGCTATATTGGTACGCACATTCCTGCCAAAGGGGTGAATTTGCTAATTGAATCATTCAGCAAATTACATGGTCGTGCCATGCTCAAAATTTGGGGGCATAACAAAGGTCAAAACAACTATTCATTAAAACGATTAGCAGAAACATGCAAATCAGCCAACAAGCAAATTCAGTGGATGGGAGAATATGCAAATAAGGAAATTGCTCAAAATGTTTTTGCTCATGTGGATGCAATTGTTGTGCCATCAATTTGGGCGGAAAATTCACCATTGGTCATCCACGAGGCTCAAGCCTGTCATGTTCCTGTCATCACGGCGGATAATGGCGGCATGTGTGAGTATGTTCAACATAATGTAAACGGTTTGCTTTTTGAGCATCGCAATGTACATGACCTCACCAGTAAAATGCAATATGCCTTGACACATCCGCATGAAATGGTACAATTAGGCAAGCGTGGTTATTTATATGATGAGTATGGCGAGGTTTTATCTGTCCAAAAACATTGTCAAGAATTACAGCAGGTTTATAAAAGATTAATCTTATGACTATCAACAAATTATGGCGAATTACATTTGACACTAACCCTGAAGACTGCAACTTGAATTGCATTATGTGCGAGGAGCACAGCCCTTATAGCAATTTCAAAAATGAGTTGTATGCCCGCTTAGGTGTACGGCGGCGAGTCATGCCTTTTGAATGGATTGAAAATATCATGCATGAGGCAAATCAATTGGGCGTGCAGGAAATTATCCCCTCTACGATGGGCGAGCCTTTGATTTACAAGCACATAGAAGATATTATAGCTCTTTGTCATGAGTATGGTATCAAGATGAACTTGACCACAAATGGTACATTTTCCCGCAAGTCCGTCGAAGATTGGGCAAGACTCATTATCCCCATCACATCCGATGTCAAATTTTCATGGAACGGTGCAACGGCTGAAACGGCTGAAAAAATCATGCACGGAATTGATTTTGAACAAAACCTACACAACTGTAAAAAATTCATTTGTATGCGTGACGAACACCATGCCAAATCAGGGCATTATTGTCGTGTCACAATGCAATTGACTTTTATGCAAAATAACATGCACGAACTTGCCGACATGGTGAAATTGGCGGCTAGCTTGGGTGTTGACCGTGTAAAAGGACATCATTTGTGGGTGCATTTTGCTGAAACAAAACATCTTTCCATGCGACATGACATTCCGACATGGAATCGCTATGTTACCGAAGCGAGGCATGCCCAAGAAACGTATCGCAAGCCGAATGGTGAAATGGTCATGCTTGAAAATATTTTTTCTTTGAGCGAAATGGAATCTTCGCATGTCCCCGATGATTATGAATGTCCATTTTTAGAACGTGAATTGTGGATTTCTGCCGAAGGGAAAATTTCACCATGCTGTGCTCCCGATAATTTACGCCAAGCACTCGGCGATTTTGGCAACATTCAAAACACCACATTACATGACGTTTTACAAAGTGACATGTATCAAAATTTGGTGAAAAATTATAAATCTATACCTTTATGTTTAAGTTGCAATATGCGTAAGCCTGTAAGGAGTTTATCATGCACTGGAAAGAAATTCAACTAACAGACAATAATCATTTTACATATAATGGATGTATGCTTTTTGACAAAAAATTCATACAAGCACTGAAATTTCATGAACCAGGATTTGCTCCTGTCCATGACAAAACAGGCTGGTATCATATTGATATACAAGGCATGCCATTTTATACTAAACGTTATGAATGTGTTTTCGGTTATTATGCCATGCGGGCTTCGGTGATTGAGCATGGCATGTGGTTTCATATTGACAAGCATGGCAAGCGTGTTTATTCGCAAAATTACGCCTTCACTGGCAATTTTCAGAAAGGGCGGTGTGTGGTACGAAATGAGCATGGTTACTATTTCCATATTGACTTGCATGGTGAGCGGGTTTATCAGGAAAATTATCGCTATGTAGGTGATTACAAAGATGGGTATGCTTGTGTTCAATTATTGTCAGGTAAATTTAAGCACATTGACATGCATGGCAAATTTATCTACATCGCAGAATTTGACGATTTAGGTGTGTTTCATAAAAATTTCGCCACCGCAAAGGATGAGCGTGGATGGTTTCATATTGATGAGTATGGTAAGCAATGTTATGAAATGTGTTATAACATGATTGAACCTTTTTATAATGGGCAAGCAAGAGTGCAACGACATGATAGCACATTTTTATTGATTGATGAAACAGGTATGGAGATTCGGCAATTATGAATTTGTATCTCATTCGCCATGCTGAACCTGAAACGTTGGACTATGACAATTTTTTTCCAGGTCCAAATCTAGGTACTAAAGGGCATGCTCAAGCCAAAGTAATAGCCGATTATCTGCATGATAAACAAATCACAAAAATTTACAGTAGTGATTTTCGGCGTGTGGTACAAACCATGCAACCTTTCCTAAAATTAACATCACCGCACATTCAGCCGAGCTTTGTCAAAGCATTACGTGAACGTGAAGCAAGTGTTGAATCACATGCCAGTTTAGTAGAACGTGTACAGACTTGGTTTCAAAAAATCGAGCATGAATTGACGACATACCATGTTGCTATTTTTAGCCATTGCGGTCCGCTTAACATGATTTTAGAATATCTTGACCCCGATAAAAATATTCTTGATTATCCATTTACTTCGCCACATGGCTGTCATACACCATTAGCAGGCATTTGGATGTTGCGGTTGGAAGATGAGCTGAAGCATGGCTACCAAATTCAAGTTTCGATAAATGTAATCATGCACTCCTCTCTGCGTAGTATACTTGCTAAGGGTAAGAATTGTAATTTTAAACCATGTGGTTTGTGCCACAAACCCCTACATTTGTGAACGGTGTTAATGTAGGGGTTTATGGCATAAACCCAAATTACCATGTTCCTGAATTACCACTAACGAATCTCCCTTACCATCAGAACTTAATGCCCAACCATTGTCATCATCATATCTGACCGAACTTAAGACATTACCTGATATATCTTTTAAGGTAATTTTTTCCCCTTTGTTAGATAATTTTCCTTGATAAATAGCAAAAAAATCAGCCTCATATCGCTCATTGAAGAATTTGGCATTTTTTACCAAAACCCAACATTGCCCATAATCCAAAACACTCCCCGCCGAAAATACGTAATCAATACCCTCAAAATGAGCATAAGACATATCAATAGGAGCATTGCCAATATTCTTCAGTTTGATAAATTCGTACTTGTCACCACCTTTCGGATTGTACATCATTTCGATGATAGCAATTTTAGTAAAGGGAGATTCCAGTAAAAAGGTGGATTCATGCAAGGCACTCCATACCCCATCAGCAAAAGTACGGGCTTTGACATGAGTGGTTTGTGTTAAAATAAGAGGTTGAATATATTGCATAGCCTGTGGTTGAATGTTACCTGTAATAACTAAACATGGGTCAGAGCCATCAGTAGTGTAATATATATCACCCTTGTTAGTCGTCATAGTCAGGGCAAAATTAGAGGTGATACGACCACCATGCTGATTAAATTGTGGAGGGTCAATTAAGGGATAATGACCTGCCTCCCGCAATAAATGAATTAACTTATCTCCATTGTCTATCATCTGCTCGGTTACTCTCTTTTGAGCCTTCAACCAATGTTCCCGCGTAATCGGTTCATCGTAGCGACTGTCTCCCCAACGAGCAGACTCGGCAACAATTGCCGTATCCAGCGTTGCCTGTAAGCGATTCCAGCGAGATAAAGTATTTGCTTCACTCAAAACACCATCATGGTAAAGTAAGTGATATATTCTGTCGGCAAAGGTTATCTTAAAATCAGGGTTATACATCAATGCCATAAAAAGTCTGCCAATGAGATTACTTGGCTCAAATAGTTCCAAGTAAAGTGAGGCACCCTTAGTCCAAGTGTGTTCCGCATCCCACACAAAAAAATGTAATTTGCCCGTTGGGTTGCGTTGTAAAGCGTACCAATTGCCAGCAGGCCAATCTTGGTTACCTGCATACCAATTTAAGATGATGTAATCAATAAACGCAACAATGTCCAACTCAGACTGCACGTAATCGTAATTTTCTGGAATGGCAAATCCACCATGCTCTAATTCTAACATGGTGTAACCCAATGTGAAAATGCGTTCCGAATCGCCACTAATAGCCCCATCATGGTTATGAGCATGCCACTCTGTTTTGTCGCCGCCAAAATAAGAAACGGCAAAATCAGCATCGGGACGTTCGACCAAGTTATACAAACCCCAATAAAGTCCATTTAAGTACAAATGGACAAAGATACCATGTGAGCCAACTCCTGACATGGCAATCTGCGAATCACGTACCCACTGGTCACGGGTGTAGGTGGTATGTTTGGGTTTGGAGTCTTTGTTCCCAGCAAAGCTACGATTGACACCACCACGCAAAATAAAGGTTTCAAAATCCTGCACAGGCGAATCAGGAAAAAGTGGGTAATGTAATTTAGGTGTACTGTATGCACCACGAAAAAAA
>NBMH01000229.1 GCA_002084875.1 Anaerolineaceae bacterium 4572_78
ACCTGTAGTTTCGCCGCTAATGTTTACGTTGGTGACTTCGACAATACTACTAACACTCGATACGGTAAAATCAATGCTATCTTCTAAAATTTGTGTGCCATCAGCTAATTGTACCCGACCGGTGTAAGTATAATCGCCACTTGGTAAACTATCAGGTATAGTTTTATCTATGATAAACCCTTTCCAGCCAGTATCAATTGTCTTTGAAACATTCAAGCGACTTAGTTCATCAATAACTTGCTCTTGTGAATTTGTAACAATCCAATTCCATATCGTATCAATAGAAGCATCTAAATTATTGGTGACATTAATAACCATTGTTATTTCATCACCTGTGTTGAAAGAAGTAGCAGCACTTCCGCTATCATCAGATAAAGTTATGCTAAATTCACTTAAAGCCTCAACTTCACCAACTTTAAAAGTAACATCCACTTCAACCAAATTATTATCAGCATCAGCACTTTCAATAAAAATAGTGCCTGTATATGTACCCTGACTTAAATCCGTTGAATCAACTGAAACATCTAGGGTTGACGGGGCAGTGCCAAAATCTTCACTTAAGGTTAGCCAATCCGCATCAGTTCTGGCTGTCCAGTTGAGTAACCACCATGCTTCTGTATCAACACTGACAGATTCAGAAGTGGTAGTATCATTAAAATTGAGTGTGCTTTTATCAATCTCTAATGTACCAAGTGGGGGTAATTCTTCTATTATTGGCTCACAGTCTAATTCGTAAGGAATATGAATAGCATCTAGTGTTTCATTTTCTAAGCCATTATGTGAACTAGATTCAAAACATAAGTCTACGCTAAATGATCCTAATGTTTCTGAGCCTGTTGTACCATCATATCGTACAATATCACCCCCATCACCACATGTACCAATTTTACTTGGTACACAGAATGAATTTTCAAATGTCATGTAAATGGTTGAATCTTGAGATGATGTAGACAAAACAGAAACACCATTGACACCTGCATCAACATACATATCACTTCCATCAAAAAATTGATGGAAGGTTTGACTATTAGGTATCCAGTTTACAATGTCATCATTTTCCCCTCTTTCATCAAAACAAAAATCAGCAGATGTCGTTATTGATAAATACACATCATTATCAGAGATATGATGAAAACCATCAATATTTTCACCATCCAATGGTTCAGAAGAAGCACCTACAAAACCAAGTGAATATTGTCCGTTTTCAAAAATAATGATATCCTCATCTTCAAAATCTCCAAGCCCAGGTATGGTTGGATCATCATTTGTTGAAAACCATATTTGACCATCAACAGGAATAGAAAACGCATCAATATCTTCACTATCAATCCCATTTACACTGCCATTGAAATACATCTTGAATAAATTTGCCTGTTCATGATAACACACAATATCGGTATCTTGAACATCAGGTAAACCTGGTTTTTCAAAACCGACACGAGGAATATCATAGCCACCTTCTGTGGAAAAACAAAAATCTCCCATACGATTGGTTGGTGTCGTAGGATCAAGAAATCCTCGACTGATAAAGGCTGCTGCTTGTTTACGTTCTAAAGGATCATCAGGGCAAAACTTAAATTCATCAGAATCACACCCAAAGGTCAAACCACGCCAATACAATTCTTCATACGCTGCTGCCTTTTTTAGGTCACTAGCATTTAAATTAGCAATCGGCACATCTTCAAAAATGCCCAATGGATAAGGCAATGTATCTAATACATTTTGTCCAATCAACGTCCTCAATAAAAATAATGTGGCTTGTAAACGTGTAGTCGGTTCACCTGGTTCAAAATTATCACCTTCACGTACTTGAGTAATGCCCAAATTGGATGCTTCATTAATCCAATCTACATAGGGATGACTCAATGATACATCTGCATAGATTTGGCGGGTAGCAGTCGGTGGTGTGTAATTCAAACCTGAATCACCTGTTTCTTTATAATATTTTGCGCGTAATAGGAAAATAACCATGTGATCACGTTGAATAGTATTATCCGGACAATACGATGTACCTGTGTCATTACATCCTCTGGTAATACCTGCATCATACATATTTTGAATGTATGCTTTTGCCCAATCATCATGGGGAACATCATCAATCATGAAAAAACTAGCGTCACTAAATTTATAGCATACTGTTGTTCCAGCCTGTGTAATATTGATGTTAGGAATGGGTGCCCCTTCAATTGCAGAAAAACATAATAGGTCATTCGTATTATTTAGTAATGTAGGTTTCAACGCTACTGATGATGTAGATGCATGACAACTTCCATCTTTAAGTTTTGCCATAGCTCGTCCTAAAAATGCAGCAAACTCGCCTCTCGTAATTTGATTAGCAGGACGAAATGTACCATCACTATAGCCATTTGTAATACCACGCTCACGACCCAATAAAATTTCTTCGTCATTTGTATCTTCAAATGCATAAGCACTAACATCAAGGTTGGCTAACCTGTTTTGTTTATCTTTCAAAATCCTTACTATCATTTTTACTGCTTCTGAACGAGTGAGCGATTGATTAGGTTTAAACACTCTATATCCTGTTGATTCTATGTAACCCTTTACAATAGATATATTCCCACCATCATTACTGTGTAAGAACTCAACAGCACGTGCAACCTCACTGTCAGAAGAGAGTGAGACATCTTTGAATGTTTGTTCTGACCAACCACCTGTATGTGGTAATGATACTTCCCACATTGATGGAAGATAACGTTTTTGCCAACGAGTAATCATAACAGCTGCCTCTCCTCTTGTAATGAGTCTTTCAGGGTGAAACAAGCCATCACTAAATCCTTGCGTAATAAAATTATCTTTTAGACATGATATTTCCTCTTCAAATACATGTCCTGGTGGAATATCACGGAAGGGAGCATCAGACCTGTCACCAATAATAAACGTTCGTTTAGGTGAAACGGCACTGGTATTTTCACCATCCGAAGCCCATACCTGCCAGGTATAAGCTCCATCTTCAGGAGCAGTAAAAGGATATTCTGTATTTTGACCAACGTCATGCTCTGGTAAATCACCTGCATTGCCATTAATATTATTAATGGATAAGGAATAAGTAAGTGAATTGGGTCCATCACTATCTGTACTTGCTCGCCATCTTAATATAACTTGATTTAAGGATGACCATTGATTATCTCTAGGAGTTATTGGTACTGGTTGAGATGGTGGTTCATTACTTTCTTCAATATGGAAAGGACGCCTTGCTACATAAATATGAGTATGATTAGTGCCTTGAGATGTATTTAGATTTGAAAATGTTCTAGGAAGATATCCTGTCCAACCTCCATTATCAGCTGTAGACTCATAGCCTATAACACTATTTTGATTACCATCGAAACTGTCAAATAAAATAACATGTCCCTTATACCAATTTAAAATATCTCCACGTTTAAGGTCATTCCAATTTATGGCTTCAAAATATTTAGAATTGGCTAAGTTAGGTGTTGTACAATAACCACATTCAACCATTTGATCTGCAGTCAAGTTTATAGGACGTCTCCAATTTGCAGTACCATCAACTATACATACTTCTGACTTAGCTGGTCTATAATTAGAATCAATTAAAGTCCATGTATAATTAAGGAAACTTTGGGCATTTTGAATCACTTCATCACGTCTAATTTTATTGGTTTGATCAAGTGAATAGCATTTCGCGTTGACTTCTGTTTCTTTCATTAATGATTCAGATGCAAGTTGTTGTTCTACTATTGCCCATCGTTCCTCCAAATTAGCATGATGTTCAGATTTAAATGGCAACTGTACTACATCTGATGAGCCTTCATAAACACGTAAAAAATACGCATCCCCCGTATTATTTACTGCCGTGAAACGATGTGGTAAGTAGTAAATATCATTAATAGGCACACTTGCCGTATCAATCAAATCACCACTAGAATCAAATCGACGAATGGTTGTATCCACGATAAACGTAGGAACATCTTTTAATAGTTCTTCCGTCAGTACATAATAATTCCCTTGTTCATCAATTTGTTGTAATACCATGGATCCCAAATAATGTTGAACACGTAAACGCAATACTTGAATAAGTTTGTCGTTTTCATTCCAAATTTGCAATGCACCTTCATGGTCATCAATACGAACAAATGTTGTCCACACAGAATCCATGCTTGCACTAGCAATTGAAATCTTTTCCTTTTCTTGCTGAACCTGTTTTTGATACCCCATGTTATCAAGTGTACTTTGGGACAGTAATGAATATTCTTTACTACGCCATGTTTGCCAGCGAACATCGCCATTTCGTAAAACAGAAATACCCGTTGAACCATGTCGCATATCAGATGTAATAGGATAAGTTTCAACCGTTTCACCCGATTTATTGACTTGCAAAACTTTCTCAAGTCCCGCATCCATCAAATACAATTGGTCATTTTGCACCACAATATCAGCTAAAGAAGCAGACTGAGGCACATCAATTTTATTTAAACTTTGCGTAGTTTGATTAAATTCAAACACACGCCGATTCAAACTATCTAGCACATAAATTGTACCATTCTCATCAACTGTCAGTGCTTGCGGACCCGTTGGGTGCATTTCAGGGGCAGGGTCACTTATTCCAAGTTCACCATCATTGTCACCCTTTTGAAAAGTAAATATTACCGATTCTTCAGTAAGTGGTCCTTGAGCCACCAATTGTGATTGACTACTCGGCAACACCAACAGCATGCCCAACAACATCAGCATGCTAAATAACAAAAATAAACGTTTCCGTTTCATTACATTTTCTCCTTAAACAAACTAAAAAATTTAATTATATCTATTATAACACAAAACCTAAAAAGAGTCCTGATGAAATTCTAAGCAAATCTCACCTAAATCACTTAAAATACAGCATATTTCTAATGAATTTCTAAGTATTATCCACGAGCAATGATAATTTAATAAAACCCCCATACTTTAAGGATGAGAAATCCAACTTTTCTAAAAAAGGTGAACTTCTTACCAACATTTCCTGACTCTTGATTCTAACACAAAAACAACCAATCGTCATGTCCCGAAAATACGGGATATTTATTGGGAAAACTTGACAAAAAATCAAAAAATAAATATGATGTGAATAATGGATATTTTGACAATATAACGAAACTTAATTACAGTGCAGTTTAATTTAGGAGGTTTCTATGACTGATTCACCACAAGTCCTTAAACAACACATTTTGCATGAGATTGAGCAATTGACTATTTATCATTTGCTTGAAATTTTGGGTTTTATTCGTTTCTTACGTTCAAAAAAAGTAGTTTCGTACCATGCTAAAGAACAACCCAAAACTTTACCAAAAGCATTGGGTTTATTAGCAACATCTGCCCCGCCACC
>NBMH01000050.1 GCA_002084875.1 Anaerolineaceae bacterium 4572_78
ATCACAGTGGAACGAGGCAAAATCATTCGTCATGAGGTTATCTCATTCGAGGGAAGCAGTTATGTCTACGAGTTGCTGATAACTGAACAAGATGTGCCGAATATTTATGTTTCAGTGGTGTTAGTCAAGGGGCGTGCCAATGAGTCCCATGCCGATTTCAAAATGGGACTACTCCCGTTGGAAATTAGTCAAGATACAAAACGGCTATCCATCGAAATTAAAGCCGATGTCGAAACTGCTGAACCGAATACGGCTGTAAACTACACCATCACCGTTTTACGTCCCGACGGGCAACCTGCTCGCAACGCCGAATTATCGCTAGACGTAGTGGACAAGGCAATTTTGACTATGCAACCTCGCTCAAAAAATATCATGTCTACGTTGTATGCCCAACGCTCATTAGAAGTTGAGACAAGCATGGGCTTGAATGTATCGGCTAATCGGTATTTGGAAGATGTAATCGAGGAAGAAGAGATTACCAATGTACAACGTTTGGAAGCGTCGGATATAGTTTTTGCTTTTGGAGCATTAGATGGTGAATCAAAAGTAGCTTTTCAAGTTATGGCTAGTCAAAGATTTGCTATGTATCTTCAAATGCCAATGGGAAAAGCTTTAGCACTACCGCCAGGCGTTGAAATTCGACAAGAATTTGCTGATACTGCCTACTGGAATCCCATTATCATAACGGATGAAAATGGACAAGCAACTGTTAATTTTACCTTGCCTGACAACTTGACAACATGGGTAGTGCGTGGTGTCGGCTTGACGGGGGATACCATTGTTGGCACCGAAACCAGCGACCTTATCTCGACAAAGCCGTTACTTATTCGACCAGTTGCTCCTCGATTTTTCGTGGTCAACGATAAAGCAGAACTATCGGCAAACGTGAGCAATAATACTAATGCCGATTTGGAAATTAAGGTCGGTTTAGATGCCGAAGGTGTCATGCTTGCCGATGATACTCCAGCCGTTCAGACGGTTGTCATTCCTGCCCATGCTGAAACCGCCGTTAGTTGGCATGTCGCAGTCAAGGATGTCACCGATGTTTCCTTAGTTTTCAGTGCCATATCAGGCGATTATGCCGATGCCAGTAAGCCACGTTTGACAACTGGTCCCGATGGCACATTGTTGGTTTATCGTTACACTACCCCTGACATTGTCGGTACGGCGGGACAAATTACCGAGGAAGGCATGCGTATTGAAGGGGTAGCTTTGCCGCCTCGTATCGGTACGAAAAAAGCACTAGATGAAGGTGGCTATGACGAACGGCAAGGCTCATTAACTATTCAGGTTGACCCTAGTTTGGCAGCGGGCATGCGGGATGGGCTGAATCATGCTTTGCAATCGTTGGGTATTCGAGACCCTGAATTAGCTGAACGACTACCTGAATTGGTAGAAACTGCTTTAGAAAAACTGTATCGTGAACAAAATCCCGATGGTGGTTGGGGTTGGTGGCAAGACCATAAGGAATGGAAAAGTAATATCCATGTCAGTGGCTATGTCGTTTTTGCTCTCATCAAAGCAGAAAAGGCAGGCATTGAAATTGAGCCTGCCGTGTTAACACAAGGACTTGATTATTTAAGTATGCAGGCAAAAAAGATGAAAACCACCTTCTCACGTTGGGAAGGAAATCGTCAAGCATGGCTACTTTATGTCCTTGCCGAAGGGGATTTGTTCATGACCGACCATGTTGACACCATGTTTGAAAATCGAGAGTTGCTAAGTCATTATGCACGGGCATACTTGGCTCAAGCAATTTGGCTGAATGATGCCGACGACCCTCGACTAAAAACACTCCTTTCCGATTTGAATAACGAGGCTGTCATGTCCGCTACAGGAGTTCATTGGGAGGAGGCATTCTATGATTGGTGGGCAATGAATACTGACACTCGCTCAACAGCAATTATTTTGGACACGCTTGCTAAGCTTGACCCCGATAACGAGTTGATTCCGAATGTGGTTCGTTGGTTAATGATTGCCCGCAAAGATGGAATTTGGGAAACTACTCAAGAAACAGCATGGTCGCTTATTAGTTTAACTACATGGATGATGGAAACAGGTGAGCTTGATGCCGATTATGAATTTGGGGTCTTCTTGAATGAAAACGAGCAAACTCGACGAATAGTGACATCCGATACGATACAGGATAGCACAAAAATCGTCATCCCAATTGCTGAACTTATCGCTGATAGCACCAATGCACTTACTTTTGCTCGTTCCGATGGAAATGGACGATTATATTATTCGGCACACCTGAAAATTTATCAACCCGTCGAAATGGTCGAGCCTGCCGATAGAGGTATTGTTGTCAGTCGACGATATACCCTAGCCAGTTGTGAAGGAGCGGAATGTCCCGACGTAACTGAAATCCATGTCGGCGATGTGGTTCGAGTAGATTTGACGATTATCGCTCCAAATGATTTGTACTATCTCTTGGTCGAAGACCCACTCCCCGCTGGTGGTGAGGCAATTGATACTGGATTAGCAACGACGAGCCTACTTGCCATGGATCCGTCCCTACGCCGTGAGGATTCTCGTTATTGGTGGTGGTGGCGATGGTACAGCCGTAGCGAATTACGCGATGAGAAGGTGGTTCTTTTCGCCGATTATCTTCGTAAAGGAACTTATGAATACAGCTATACCTTCCGTGCTACGTTACCTGGTGAATTTCATGTTATTCCTACGGTGGCTCAAGAATTTTACTTCCCAGAAGTTTTCGGTAGAAGTAATGGACGGTTATTGACGATTGAGAAATAATCTGTTATTCAAGCGTCAGACCAATTTTATAACCGTTCACCACCCTAGCCTCTCACCATGGACGGGAATTTTACCCAATTCTCCTCGCATGGGAATTGGCTTGGGTGCTAGGGCTGTTCAATGCTATTTTTTGACAAAATAAACTGGAGGGTAAAAGCTTGCTTTGACATGAAAAAGCAAGCTTTTTCGCTCCATGTGCGACCATGTGGTTGAAAATCATATATTATTTAACATAGGTTTATTATATCACAAAACCACACCACTACCAAAATCAATTCAAGACAAACTATACAAGAAAAGGTAATAAAGTAACATTTTGTACCAAGACCTGACATGTTTCTAAAAACCTGTCAGGTCTAACCAAAGAACCTTGATATGTTTCTAAAAACCCGTCAGGTCTAACCAAAGAACCTTGGATGCTCTAGCAATATCTTCATGAAAATGTTACTTTGTACCCATTTTTAGTATACATCAATGTTGAATTTAAGGAAGTTGATGTTGTGATAAAGTAAAAGAGGCTTGACCAATTTTGAAGATTGGTCAAGCCTCTTTGCTAATTATTTATAAATATACAACATATACAAATTAAACAATTCTAATGAATTTGCCAAAATTAAGAAACTGAATCGTTGATTTTAAAAAGTGTGGTATAATTATTGATGTAGTGCGGTTTTCCTATCGCATACAGTCAGGTGTGGAAACTTGCTATGGTTAAAACAAGAAAGGTTTTCGAAAACCTTTCTTGTTTGACATTACCTCGTATGAGTCAAGGACTCATATTCATCTGACCTACTACATGATAATATCAGAGGAGAACAATTGTGAACCGTTTACGACATGTTACATTTAGTATTATTATTGCCATGTGCTATGTTTTAGCAATTTTTGTTATCTTTATTCCTAACCACACCTTAGCGGATGTACAACCTATTCCCCTTTTAGCAGGCCCTCCAGAAATTACCTCTACCGCCCCAACCGAGCCGATTAAACGTACTTTGCCCTACACTTATAGGATTTTTGCCAAAGATACAGAAACCATTGAGGCAGACTTTGCCCAAGATGATACCGAGCAATGGTTGCAATTTACTGATAATGGCAGTGGTGAGGCGACCCTTATCGGTACGCCTGACATGACCGTTGACCCGCGAACACATACTGTTGTTGTCATCCCTAAAAATGTCAGTGGTACACTTGGCTCGCCGCAAATCGTCAATGTTGATGTGCTATCCAATACCACCATGCCGAAGTTTTTGTCTACACCCATTACAGGAGCAGTCGGTGGCATAACTTACACTTATCTTATGACGATAGCCGACTATGATGTTAATGATGTGTTGGTGGCTCGCATGACCCCGCATTTTACCACAACAAATTGGCTGGCACTGACCTATAAACATAATACAGATACAAGTATGACCAGTACCTTGTATGCCACATTGACGGGCAAACCAACGATTGACCACAGTGGAAATTATCCTGTCGATGTTACAGTGGAAAGTCGCTACGGAGGTAGCTCCTCTCAAGTTTTCACAATTTCAGTATCAAGCCCACCTACGATTACATCTAAGCCTGCATTAGAAGCCGCTACTGGTCGCAAGTTTATTTATTATATCACCTCTGAAGACCCTGATGGTGATGAGATTACCCTTGCGACTGAAATCCTCCCTTCATGGCTGACCTTTACTCCGAATAGTAGTGTTAATGGGCGAGGAAAATTATCAGGCACGCCGACCATGTCTGGCAATGATGCGGTTAAAATAACGGTTAAAGATAAACTGCTGGAAGGCGAACCACAGGAGTTTATGATTAATGTTATTGATGAATCAGACCCCGTAACTCATTACGTAGTACAAAATTGTTCCCAAAGATATGTCATTGCTACCAGTCGTTGCCATGAAACTATCGCCGATGCCGTAGATGGGACAAATACAGGTGACAGTATTTTAATCAGTAGCGGCTATTATGATGGTTTTACGGTTGATAAAAACATTGAGTTGATTCAAGGTGGTTGGAATATCAGCTTTACCCGACAAATGGCAGATACGACGATTAATGGTAGTGCTGATAGTGTGGCTAAGATTGATGATAATGTGGTAGTCAAATTACAAGATTTGATATTAACTGGTGGCGATGCCAGCAATGGCGGCGGCATGTATGCCCGCAATGCCGAAGTGACTTTAGAAGACATCACCATTCAAAATAGTATAGCAACAAATGGCGGCGGCATTTATCTTGACGCTGGTGAACTGACTATGGAAGGTGATAACTTTATTCAAAATAATACCGCAAATGAACTAGGTGGCGGTATTCTTTTCATCAATTCCCCTACGGCTGATTTAAGTAGTTTGACTATTTCAGGTAATGAGTCCGATGAAGGGGCAGGCATTTACATGGATGGGGGAGCAATTACTTTATCTGGTTTGACATTAGATAGCAATCTAGCTAAAACTCATGGTGGTGGTGCTTATCTCTCCAATCTAAGCAACGGCGATTTTAGCAATGTAACAATTTCCGCCAATGGTGCCGAAGAAATTGGTAGCGGCATGTATCTCAAAAATAGCACGGCTACATTTTCTAACATGACCATACAAAATAATATCAGCACCACGTTAGGCGGCGGCATGTATATCACTGGTGGTGATATTGCTATTAATGATTGTGAAATTAGCGGTAACCAAGCAAGTAAGCATGGTGGTGGTCTGTACGTTGGTGGTGATGCTCAAGTGCAAAATAACACCAATCAAATCCATGATAACATCGCCCTCATCAATGGCGGCGGCATTTATCTGACAGGGACGGCAACTATCGTTTCACCCAACACCGAGGTATATAATAACGGAGCAGGTTTTTATGGCGGCGGCATGTATATCGGACTTGAATCGGCTAGTTTTAGTAATCTGAATTTGCATGATAATAAGGCACTGCAAGGTGGTGGTTTGTATGCATCTGAAACACTAGAAATTACAATTACGGGTAGTAATATTCGCAATAATGAATCTGTACAAACGGGTGGAGGCATGTTTATCGCTGGCACGGATAGCATGCCGACCAAGTTCATTTTGCAAGATACCATGCTGATACAGAATCGAGCCACTCTTTCACCTTACCAAAAAATCGAGGTGATTACCATTACTCTGCCGACTGTGGTCGGACCGATAATTACCAAAACTATACCTGTGACAAAAACCTATTACGAAAAGCAAAACGCAGGTGGTATTTATTTGGAATATATCACTGCTAGTTTGACCAGCAACACATTTGATGGCAATTCTGCTACCATGAACGGCGGCGGTATTTACATGACAGGGACAAACATTGTCAACATAAATAACAACTCCTTCGACAATAACACGTCTGATGAAGATGGCGGGGCAGTTTATGCTTATGACCATGATGCCGAAAGTGTGATTAATATTTTCGGCGACAACTGGCATGCCAATAGCAATACTGCCACAAGATATGGCGGGGCTATTGCTATTTATTCTGCCACAACCACTATAAAAAATGGAAAAATCGAATCCAATATCTGCACGGGGAAAACCGAAAATTATCAATCAACTGGAGGAAGCGGTGGTGGAATCTACCTCAAAGGTTGGATACCGATTACCCTTACAAATAATACTATTGAATATAATCAAGTCATCACTGGCACTGGGGGAGGTGTTCATTTGGAGGGGCTGCCTCAACTTGATGACATAGAACGTTTCATGACTGTAACCGTTGTCAGTAACATGATTAATCATAACACATTGCTGGGACCTGGTGGCGGATTTTTCATGGAATATGGCATAGGCGAGATATATTCTAACACGTTCCAATACAATGAAATAAAATTCGCTGAACGGGTGGCAACTATTGGGGAGATAACAGAAATGATTATCATTGATGAGGTTGACCCACCTAGGATTGTTTTGCCAGGCGTGATTACTCAAGTTCAATTTGATGCTGATAGTGGTGGTGGCTTTTATGCCCAAAAATCATATTTCACCTTTATGAATAATTACGTTGACCATAATATCGCTTCCCGACGCGGTGGTGGCATGGCTGTCTTTGGTGGCGAATTGACCATGTATAATAATCTGATTTATGCTAATCGTATTGTCCGCACTGAAACCATGACCGAAGACTTGACTGCTTATCAAGGAAGCGGCATTTACATGAAAGGCTTAAACGCCAAAATTATTCATACCACGATTTACAGTAACTATAACGAAGGTATTGCCGCCGAAATACTGACCGACAGTACGGCAATTTATATCTCTAGTGCCAGTAGTGAAATCGAGATGTATAATAATATCATCGCTAATCATGACATTGGCGTACAGAATGAAGAGCCGTTGATTATCAAAGGAAATAATAACCTGTGGTGGAAAAATGCCGATTATGATTGGTCATCGCGTGGCTTTGACCCTGAAGCTACTCATTACTTTGGTGACCCCAAATTTGCTGGCGGGTCAAGGCTTGCCTTAGCAAGTGATTTTCAGATACAGCATGATTCAGCCGCTCGTGAGATGGGACTTAAAAGTATTATTGAAGATGAAAAAATTACTTATGATATAACGGGTAAAAAGCGTGTGCGTGGTTATGAGCCTGATATTGGAGCGTATGAGCATTACTATGAGCAGGGCGTTTATATTTATCCTCATGTGAATAATCCACTCGTTACCGATGGTTCTTATTTTACCAATGTGGTTAAAATTATTAATGATGGTGAGCTTGCTATTAATGGGGCAACTTTTGTGACCAAGATTGAAGAGGGATATTCGCCACAAATCACTTTTACTGAACTCGAATCGACTAAAGGGAGTTGTAGTCTATCGGCTAAAACATGCGATGTGGGGACGATTTCACCTGGTGATAGATTCAGCGTTACAGTGGTGGGCTTGGTACAGGGAGTGCCGCCTGAAAATACGTATGAACTGATGACCAATACAGTCTCGGTTGAGTTTTCTGGTTTTGCCGAAGGAGTCAGCGACATGCCGCAGGAGACACCACTTATCTTTCAACAAGTCATCATGGAAAATCCTGCATTAGGATGAGTGGCAATTGTATTGGTCCCATCAAATTTAGTCATCCCGGCCCCCCACAAGAACCGCGTCAAGTTATTTTACAAGGTGGCTGGAATACATCGCTGACGGAGCATGACCCCGACAAATACGAAAGTGTTATTAATGCGGCGGGCTTAGGCAGACCGTTGACTTTGGAAGGTGAATTTGAGCCTGTTATTCAAGATGTAACATTAACAGGCGGGAATGCCCCAAATGGTGGAGGAGTTTATGCTTCTAAAGCAACGTTTTCATTAAGCGGCGTGACAATCAAGGGAAACACTGTTTCCATGAATGGTGGTGGCATTTATATTGATACCAAAGCTAAGCCGAACATCGTCGATTCCACCATCGAAAATAATCATGCAGGCTTAAATGGAGCAGGAATTTATGTCAATAAAGCGGGTGGTAAAATTGCCACTAGCATTATCCGTAATAATAGCGGTGCTAAAGAGGGTGGTGGTGTTTACATGTCAGGCAGTAGTACAGCTATTGAATATACCACTATCGAAGGACATACTGCCAGTGGCTATGGTGGTGGCGTTTATTTGCATAATAGTCCCAATACTATGGTTGGTAATACCATCCAAAATAATAAGGCAAAAGTTGGTGGTGGTGTGTTCGCTGTCGGTTCTAATGCGGCTATCATCAGCAATCAATTCTTTAGGAATACAGCCACCAAGTCTCCTAAACTTAAAATCGGCTTTAAGTTCAAATTTGTCGAATTGGTTATCTTTTTCTATCCTTCATCTGGAGGCGGTGGGGCAATTTATGGTGAACAAAGCGATTTGATTATCAAACAAAATCTGATTCGTTATAACAATTCGGGAGGCAATGGCACCATGCAATTTTGGGAGAGTTCGCCCATCATCGAAGGGAACGCCATTGTGGATAATTACGGCAATGGCATAAACACTCACATGCAAGCTCCTGTGGTTTATTTCTATGTGATTTTGATGCCAGTTAAAGTACCATGCCCATGTAAAGAAACCATCGTGCCGTTAAAACTGCCCGAAAAACCAACAGTCATTCAGCAAAATACCATTGCCCGTAATAGTGGTGATGGGGTATATGTCAAGGGACGTAGTCATGTCAAAATGTCAAATAATCTCATCGGTGAAAATGGTTCGGGCTTGAAGGCTCAAGGTGAAGTAACACCACACTTTGCTATTCTGTTTATACCAGGTTTTTTCTTTAGTATTCCTATACCCGTTCCATTCCCAACTTTCTATCCGCCCAAAGTGGAAATGGATACTACATTTTGGTTTGGGGGAAATAGTGCTAGTAGCAGTGGGGCTTTTGTCGAGTTAGAAGAAAAAAATAATATAACAACTGGCGACCCACGTTTTAAGGCTGACAGATACCATATTAAACGTACTTCGGCTGTTTTCCAAATCGGCAAAAATGGGACTGTAGCGACTGATATTGATAATCAGACAATTCCACAAGGTTCGATTTCGGATATTGGCTCCGACGAATACCTTTTTCGTTCAGTGCATTATGCATCACCAAGTGCTAGTGATAGTGCTGGAGTAGGTGATTTTTGTACCAACTATGAACAGCCATGCTCGCTGAAAAATGCTCTTTACTTTGCCGATGATGGCGATATAGTTAAGTTGATGGGTGGCACCTATACCAAAGTGTATGACAGCCCAAGTTATGAGTCAGGCTTGAAACAAGTCGCTTACATTGAAAGCAATATCGAATTGGTCGGCGGATTTAATCCTAGCCTAACGGGTTTGAGTGTAGATAACGATTATGATGAATGGGAGGAACCTGACCAATCAGATTATGAAACTATTATTGATGCTGGTGGAACAGGACGTGGTATTTACATTGTCGAAGGAAAAGAGGTCATCATTCGTCATGTTACCGTTAAAAATGGCGATGCCACTGGACTCGGCGGCGGAGACCCCACACCCAACCCCTCCCCTTTGAATGAGAAGGGAGTCAGTGGCCCCACACCCAACCCCTCCCCTACAAGGAGAGGGGAGTCGGACCCCAACCTCTCCCCCCCTCCCTCTGGGAGGGGGGCTAGGGGGGAGGGCAATGTTGATGCTGGAGGTGGTATTTATGTCTTCAGTGCTACAGTTATTTTAACAGATGTGACCATCATCGACAGTACAGCCGAGCAGGGTGGTGGCATGTTCATCAATAACTACTTAGGTAACAAAGAACAGTACAAAAAATTTACGGGCAAGCTTGACTCATTCCGTGATTTCATAGTCAACAATGAACCTGGCATTTATAACACCACAATTATCGGCGGTAGTGCTACTGAAGGGGCAGGCATGTACATCACCGCTACCAAGAAAGGTATTATTGATAATATCATTATTAAAGATAGTACTGCTGAAAATTACGGCGGCGGAATGTTCCTGGCTGATAGCACCTTGAAATTTGAAAATATCACTATTCAAGGAAATAAGGCAATCACTGGAGCAGGCATGTACATCTTCAATGACCAAAGTGAATTGAAAGATGTTACTATTACAAGCAATCAGGCAATACAAAATGGCGGTGGCATGTTCATTTACGGTGGACAAGCCAGTATTTTGACTCATACCATCAGCAACAATAGCAGTGATGGCTATGGAGGGGGAGCTTATTTGCATAGTGATATGACCCTTTTGGATTTTTCTGTATTTCAAGATAATAAGACCGCAGAACAAGGTGGTGGTATCTATTTTAACAATAGTCAATCATTACTAAAACAGGATACATTCTTGGGAAATAGTGCTACTTCAGGCGGCGGCATGTATCTCTTCACCAGTACGATTAGCATTAGGGATAGCCATATCAGCGAAAATGATGTTACCGAACATGGCGGTGGGGTATACTTAAACCAAAGCACGCCAAAACTGTTTTATTCAAACACTATTTATGCCAACACTGCTGAACTAGATGGAGGCGGGATATATCTGCGGGCAAGCAATCCCAAAATTGAAAAGTCAGTCATCCGCAACAACACGGCAAATAATGATGGAGGTGGAATCGCCCTAGAAAGTTTTAGTGGTGCAACCCTCGAAAATACACAGGTACTAAATAACACTGCCGATAATGATGGTGGTGGCATGTGGCTTAGGTTGAGTGATGTTACTATTCAATTCGGTACTCTTGATGGCAATATTGCTACTAATGGCGATGGTGGTGGTTTGTGGTTTAAGTTAAGTACCTCCAAAATCGAGGAAAATATCATCACCAATAATGAAGCAGGTCAAGGTGGTGGCATGTATCTTGACCAAAGCCCATCAACGTTTAAGGAAAATGTCATATCTAGCAATTCTGCCCATGATGCAGGTGGTGGTGTCTTCATCAGCAAATCTGATAATGCTAATTTTCAAAATAACCAAATCAATGAAAATACGGCTGAGTTAGATGGAGGAGGTCTGTATGTTGATGCAAGTAAACTCATCTTTGATGGCAATCGCATTAATCAAAACAACACTGAAGGACAAGGCGGCGGAGCATATTTTTCCCAAAACAGCACCCAGCTAACCGATAATCATTTCGTTGAAAACACTGCTCAAAAAGAGGGCGGCGGCTTTTATCTCAATCAAAGCCCTGTCGAAATAAAACAATGTCTTTTGAAAAATAACAGTAGTCAAACATCGGGCGGCGGGGCATACATGGATAACAGCTCCACCGAATTTCTGATAGACATGGCAGTTATCGGCAATGTTGCCAATGAGCATGGCAGTGGCATGTATGTTCGCAGCAGTCATAGCCTTTTTCAACATGTGACTATTTCGGGAAATAGTGGTGGCGATGGAACAGGGCTTTATGTAACCAACTTAGAAAATGATTACAGCATGGTTACTACTACTAATACTATTATTGCCAATCAAGGCATTGGCATTTTTTTGGAAAACATGAACACTATAAGCATGTCTACGACCATGTGGCATGAGGTTGATATGAAACGAGATGGCTTAGGCGTTTATGAACATGTCGGCGACAAAAATGGTGACCCCGCCTTTGAAACTGATGGCTATCATCTCATGGTCGATTCTGATGCAATTGACCAAGCCGAAAATATTAAATCTATCAAAATTGATATTGATGGCGAACCACGCATTTTCTTCGGCGAGGCTGATATTGGGGCAGATGAATATGTAACCGATTGTTTTGTGAAAATCGGCGATACCATTACCCGTACAGTGCAAGGTGCCATGAACCTTGCCAATGATGGCGATACTATCAAAGTGGCTGGCACATGTACCGAAGTAACTTCTGGAGCGTCAAGTCTTGGTTTGACACAGACACTTTATATCGACAAAAATATTACCATCCGCGGCGGTTATAGCCAAACTAATTGGGCATTACCACCAAATCCAAGAGTTTATACCAGTACATTGAACGCTGACAAAAAGGGACGGGTGATATACGTTGCTTCGGGTGTCAATGCCACCGTGCAGGATTTAGTGTTGATTAATGGAAATTCGGCTCGGTCGGGTGGTGGAACTGGTGGAGAGGATGCTGGTGGAGCAGTTTATGTGGACGAGGGAGCAAACGTTACTTTTAAGAGAAATCAAATCACTGAAAGCGACGGTGTTGAATATGGTGGTGGAGTCTATCTCAATCTTAGTCAAGGAACATTCATCAGCAATACCATTTTGTCAAACAAGGCAACTCGCGGTGGTGGGGTTTTTGTGGGTGAAATCGCTTCTACTTTTGAACAAAACACTATCCAAGATAACAGTGCCGATAATGGTGCGGGCATATTCTTTAGCTTTAGTTCGTCAAGTATGGAAAACAATATTTTCAGTAACAACAAGAGCAAATCGGCAGGTGGTGGAGTCTTTTTGAACTTTAGCGATGTTACCATGAGCGGCGATATTTTTGAAGAGAACACTGCCAATAATGGCGGGGCTATTTCAATGGAAGGAGCTGATGCCATGTTATCGTACTTGACTGTTACTACTAACAGCGGTAACTCAACAGGTGGTGGCATGTTCGTTGAGGATAGTAATCTCATTTTAGAAAAATCGGTGTTTAATGCAAATGAAGGTGGTAATGGCGGCGGAGTTTATTTTCTAAAAAGTACGCTAGATGTAAATGGCAACTCCTTTTACATGAATAAAACCATCGGCACAGGTAGCGGCGGCGGACTCTTAGTCAATCGTTGTCATGGCGATATTGTCAATAGTATTATATCCGACAATGAAGCTGGTGGGCGTGGTAGTGGAGTTTATGTTCAAGGCTCAACGATTAATCTGCATCATTCTACTCTTGTTCGCAACAAAGGAACATCAGGCGATGGAGTATACTTGGCATCTTACGGCAGAACCAATAGCCAAGTTACCATGAGAAATAGCATTGTGGTCATGCATACCAACGGTATTTACGTGGATGAAGATAATGGCCTCGACATCGATTTTACCATGTGGGGATTGCCTGGCTTCCAATGGAATAACACTGATACCACTAATGAAAATGATATTATCCAAATCGGCACAGTTACGCAAGGAAGTAATAATTTCTACGAGTGGCCTGGTTTTACTGACATGACCAGAGGGGACTATCATATTTTTAATGGAAGTTCACCGATGGATAAGGGCGTTTTATTAACCGATGTGACCGATGACATTGATGGTGATTTACGTCCTTATGGAAATCGAGTGGATTTAGGTGCTGATGAATATGTTCCGCCAATTGGTTCTACTGACCAAAATGTTACCATCCAATCTGTCCAAAGCGGCGATTGGAATGATGTCGAAACATGGGGCCCTGAACGTGTGCCTCATAGTGATGATGTAGTTAAAGTCAATGCGGGTGATACCATTACAGTTTCGTTAAAAAATGATATTAGAGGCTTGGAAAATAACGGCACGATTATCAATGCCGATAACCAACCTGTTGACATTGCCACTACTAGCATGCTACAAAATAATGGTAATATTATCGGGCAGAATGGCGATGATGGTGGTAGTGGTGATAATAACGGCGAACGCGGCGGCAACATCCTTCTCGAAGGGAATCCGATTATCAATAACGGTACTATCACGGCAGGTGATGGTGGCGATGCGGGTAATGGTGATGGTAGTCCCAATGATGACCAAAGAGCAGGCGATGGTGGTAATGTGTTGTTAGATGGTAGCTACATAGATAATAGCGGTCACATCATGGCTGGTGATGGTGGTGATTTGACTAATGCCGATAGCACAGATGATACAGGAGCAGGTGGTGATATTTTAATTGTCTCTAGCAATGGCACGACCTCGCATGGCACCATGACAGCGGGCGACGGAGGAAACGGTGCCGACCCCGCTAATACCAATCAAGATGGTGGTGATGGTGGTGATGTCAGAATCGCGGGCAACCCCAACGCTGACCTAAGCGGCGGCGATATAACTGCTGGTGATTGTGGAATCGGATACCCTGCTTCGGCAGACAATGATGGCAACAGTGGTGATGTTGTAATTGGAGTCAGAGGCACAGCCGACTTATCCACATCAGCTACTGACATAAATGGTGGGGACATGTCTATTATGGCTGACAGCAATGGTACAATTGACCTGTCCGATTTGAACGCAGGTCCGCCACCTTCAATAAATTCTGATGGTGATATTATCCTTTCCACTGGTTCAGGTGGCGAATGTAATCTAACAGATAATGACAATATTGTTATTACGGCTGTTGCTGATGTCCGAGTGGCATGCATAAACACTAATTTGGATGCAGGTATGTCTCTAAGCGATGTTATCCAAGCGGGTAACATCACCAAAACAGGTTCGGCGATTATCCTCGAACATGCCCTAGTGGGACCTGGTCAAGCCGAATGGGTGCCAGGCATACCACTGTTGCTAGAAGTAACGTTAATTAACAACGGACTTTATCCCGATAGCTACAAAATCATAGTCAATAGCGAAAATAATTGGACAATTAGCTATCAACACGAAATTAATGTAGCAGGACTAACGGCAGTCAAATTCACTTTGAACATCATTCCGCCGACCGAGCCAGGCATACAAAACGATAATCGGGTGACCGTCATAGCAACATCGGCAACTAATCCGAACATTAAAGCGGTTGAAACGATAGACCTAACCAGAGGGGATTTTCATTTTGTGCCGACAATTCAATCCATTCAAAATGGGAATTGGCATGACGAAACCAGTTGGACACCAACACGATTGCCCGTCCAATCGGATAAAGTGCTGATAAATACCGACCATACAATCACTGTTGACGGCTGTTTATCATCACAGGGTATCAGCGTTCATGGTTTGCTGAATAATGGCACCTTGCAAGGAAATCCATTGAGACTGACTGTTTCGTTAGAGATTATCAATGATGGTCAGATACTTGGCATGGCAGACCCAACCCCCAGCCCCTCCCATACAAGGGTAGGGGCAAGGGGTGGGGTTTCTTGCGGTAACGAGGTTGATATTCATGCGGGCGTTTTGTACAACGATGGTTTAATTCGAGGCGGTTATGGTAACGATGGCGACCCCGATGGTAGTAATGGTGGCGGCATTACCATCATGGCTGGTAATTTAACCAATGCGGGCACAGTTATCGGCGGCGATGGTGGCAATGCAAGCGGCGATGGTGATGGTTCGGGTGGTGATGGTGGTAATATCAATGTCGTTTCAGACCCAAATCCATTGATGAACAGCGGTGAAATGCGAGGCGGAAATGGTGGTGATAGCAACGCAAATGCCACAGGCACACAAAATGGTGGCGATGGTGGCGATGTCAACATGGTATCACCATCTCAACTCAATGGCAATGGTGGCATTGTCGCCGCGGGTGATGCGGGCAACGGAGTCCCTGCTTCAGCAGGCAACGATGGCGATGGGGGTGATGTTACAATTAGTTCCCAAAATATCAACCTCTCTGGACAGGACACAAGCGTATCAGGCGATGATATTGATTTGACAGGCGATGATGATGGCTTGATTGACTTACGCTATTTAGACGATGGGGCAATTGATGGCAATGGTGACATTACCTTATCTGCTGGTGATTATGGGCAAATCTTACTGAATGGAAACGATACCCCTGTCGTTACAGCCGATGGCATGGCTATTGTCGCTAGTGATGATGTTGACTTAGACAGCGGCATAAGTTTGGGTGATGTAGTAACAGGAAATCCCGCCAATACAACCGCAAGCGAATTGCTTTATGGAGTGTCAGTCCTCGGACCCAGTGAGGCACAAGGACAAGGTGGCATACCATTGTCTATTCCGCTATCTGTTCTGAATATGGGAGCATTAGATGACATCTACACCCTCGTTCAATCAAATGAACTCGACTGGGGCATGCGTGACTTGCCTGCTGAATCGGCTGTTATCAGCCGTAAAACAAGCGATGTGATTTTAACCCTTTTACCACCAAGCACATTAACGACTAGCGTTGTTAATCGGGTGACCATTACTGCTACTTCAAAGTCAGATTTAACGGTAATCGGTAAATTAGAAATCATGCTCAAGGTGGGACCGTTTGGCTTTGAGCCCACGATATGGACAATACAAGATGGCACATGGACAGATAGAAATACATGGAACTTAGACCGCATACCAAAGAAAGAAGACCATGTGCTGGTGTCGCATGTGGTCATGGTGCCTGCTCCAGTAGCCATGACACAATTACTGAACAAAGGACGATTGGAAACACATCCTGACCGATTTATGCTGGTTAAGGTGTCGGAGTCATCCTACAATGAAGGGCAGATAGTTGGTAGCACTGGTAAACGTGGTTATGGTAAAAAGTCTGCTCGCAAGGGGAACTTCCTCAAATTAAAATTCGGTATCTTATTCAACAGTGGCGAAATCCATGGCGGTGATGGTGGTGATGGCGACCAGAAACCTGCCGATGGTGCCAGTGTCACAATTGAAAGTGCTGATGTAATCAACAGTGGCGAAATCCATGGCGGTGATGGTGGACATGTTTTGAGTGCAGGTTATGCCGCCTGCCCCAATGGTGGTAATGTTAATATCATTGGAGTATCAGAACTTGCTTCGACTGGTAACTCGAACAGCATTGTCAATACGGGCATTATCTCTGGTGGCAATGGAGGTTTGTGCGACCCCATGTCAGCCGATAAACAGGAGGGTGGCAACGGTGGTGATGTCAACCTAACCGCAGGCATGATTAACATCATCGATGGCACATTGCAAAGTGGTACTGCCAGTCTAGGAGTGGCAAGTGGTCAAGATGGTACTGATGGACGTGTTTGTTTGACAGGCGATAGTGTACTTATTGACCAGCAAGCAAGTGTTATCGGTGGTGATGATGCTTGTCTGGGAGCAAATGTCCTTCATGATGAAACAATCACTAGCTTAGGTAAATACGATGTCCAAGCAATGGTATCTACCCCCATAACCGTAACAGTTGTCAACATGGGGTCACAAGCTGATAGCTATACTGTGGCTATATCTGATACGCTACATTGGACGTTTGACATGACAGAACAAACCGTCAATATTAATCCCTACTCTGCCAAAGATATCATTTTTAACATCATCCCACCTGCGGGAGTGTTAAGTGGTACGATTGACACTCTCAATGCCACTGCAAACCATTCCCTCGGAGCGTCAAATCTTGCTTTGACTGATTTTATTGTCATCGTGGGCGATTACCGATGCGAACCAACGGTATTATCTTTCCGTGATGGCTTATGGTACAGACCGTCCACTTGGCATGACAATGCAATGCCCGATGAGAATGATGTCGTTTATGTTGCCGAAGGACATACAGTTACCATGACACAATATGCTAGAGTAAAAGCGTTGTGTAACTACGGTACGTTGGTCAGTTCGCCGCATGAATATCTACGAATTGATGCCGATAATTTCATCTATAACTACGGCAGAATCATTGGTGAAAGCGGCGATGTCGGCAATGTAGATGAGTATCGCGGACATAGCAGTTCTATCGAATTACGTGGTAATCCTATTAGCAATGGTTCGATATTCAATAGCGGGCTTATTCGAGGGGGTCATGGTAATAACGACTACATTGACCCAACCGAAGTAATTGTCGGCGTTAAGGGTGGTGATGTGGCTATCTTCGGTGAGCAGGTAACGAATGTCGGTATAATTGAAGGTGGCATGGGGGGTTCTGCTCTTAGTTCGCAAGGGGATACAACTGCAGGCGATGGCGGTCAAGTGGCGATTATCAGCAATGGATTGCTTCGCAATGAGGGCATGATTATCAGCGGACAAGGTGGGCAAACTCTAAATGGCAAAACGGCTAATGATGGCAATTTGCTTATTATCGGTAGAGAGGTCATCAACCTAAATGGTGGACAGCAAAAATCAGGATATGAGTCTAATAGCCTTAGCTATTGGCAAGCAAAACCTGAAGATTCTGCACTCCAGACAAATACCTTAAACCAAAACGGGCAGGTAATAATCGGTGGCAATGCCATCTATCTCGATGGTGAATCGACATGGATGTTCGGTCGGAATATTACCATGCAAAGCTCGACAAATGGCATAGTGGATTTGAGCGACTTATCATCGTATTCTATCACCAGTACCCAAAACATATTCTTTGGACTTGGTCAGCATGGGCAACTAATCTTCAGAGGCGACAAAAACCAAGTTGTGCAAGCGGGCTTGATGGCAACAGTGGCTATTAGTGATTCGGCTGATATTAAGTTAGATAACGGCATTACATTAGAAACCGTCATGGGACAAAATCACCAAGTTATCCCATACCAAACACGCCCACAAATTGACATAGCTGTGCCAAATGTGGTCAGTTGGGAATGGAGCGAGTATCTTGATTTGCATATTAGCATCATCAACGGTAGCCCCATGACAGATACGATACAAGTGAAAATGGAAAATGCTCAGAT
>NBMH01000230.1 GCA_002084875.1 Anaerolineaceae bacterium 4572_78
ACGCGAACATGAACTTGCCCAGCAACGACAGCTAAATGAACGTCTGCAACGGGTCGACCGCATGAAAGATGCCTTTTTAGCAAACACATCGCATGAATTACGCACTCCGCTCAATGGCATCATCGGGTTAGCCGAGTCTTTGATTGATGGTGCAACTGGCGATTTGCCGCTAGCGACCAAGCAAAATCTTAGCATGGTTGTTGTTAGTGGTAGGCGATTGGGCAATTTGGTCAATGATATTCTTGATTTCTCCAAACTCAAACAACAAGAACTTATTTTGCAAACTAAACCTGTTAGCATGTACGTAATTTCCAATGTGGTATTGACTCTTTCTAAGTCACTGATTGGTAGAAAACCAATCGAACTGATTAACGATATTTCTCCCGATGCCCCAGCTGTCATGGCAGACGAAAATCGCCTCCAGCAAATCATGTATAATCTGATTGGCAATGCGATTAAGTTTACAGATTCGGGGCATGTGAAGATAGAAATAGCCTCCACCCCTGGAGCGTCAAAGCTTGCTTTGACAGACAAGGCAAGCCGCCTTGTCCCTCCAGATTTTTTAACGGTTTCCGTCAGCGATACAGGCATTGGCATTCCCGCCGATAAGCATGACCAAATATTCGAGTCATTCGAGCAAGGAGATGGCTCAACTGCACGAGAATATGGTGGCACAGGCTTAGGTTTATCCGTCACGAAACAACTCATCGAATTGCATGGCGGGCAGATTGAGGTCGAGTCGGAAGTGGGACAAGGTTCGACGTTTACATTTACATTGCCGATTAGTGATGAACGATATCATCTTATCCAAAATCGAACAACAATTTTCGGCTCCCATCAAACCGCAATTTAAGATATTAATCGTGGATGATGAACTGATTAATTTACAAGTGCTGACCAATCATCTAATCTTGGCAAATTACCATGTCACGCAGGCAATGAACGGCATGGAAGCAATCGAACTGCTCGAAAAAGGAGAACGATTTGATGTTATTGTCCTCGATATCATGATGCCTAAAATGTCGGGCTATGAAGTAAGCGAAAAGATACGCCAAATGTATCCGCCACATGAACTGCCCGTTCTCATGCTCACCGCAAAAAATCAAGTGGATGATTTAGTGCATGGTTTCAATGCAGGGGCAAACGATTATTTAACTAAACCGTTTTCAAAAGATGAACTTTTAACTCGCATAAGAAACCACTTAGAACTGACAAAAACCACTCAATCATTTGGGCGATTTGTGCCGTTGGAATACCTCGAATTTTTGAGAAAAGAGAGCATAATAGATGTCAAACTAGGCGACCATGTGGCGAAGGAAATGGCAGTAATGTTTTCCGATATTCGTAGCTTTACGACCATTTCAGAAAACATGACTCCTCAAGAAAACTTTAACTTTATCAACGCCTATCTGAAGCGAGTCAGCCCCAAAATTCGAGAACATCATGGATTTATCGTCAAATTCTTAGGTGACGGAATGATGGCAGTTTTCCCAAATGGAGCGGATGATGCAATTAAAGCTGGGATTGCCAAATTGCAAGCGGTGCATGCTTACAATGAACATAGAATTATTGACGGTTGGCAACCGATTCGAGTCGGTGTCGGCATCCATATCGGTCACATGATGGTCGGCATGGTCGGCGAGGCAAATCGCATGCAAGGCGATGCTTTTTCGGATAACGTGAATTTGACGGCACGGATTGAAGGCTTGACGAAATATTATGGGGTGAGCATGATTATCAGTGGAGAGACATATTATCAACTAGAAAATGATGATTTTCATGTACGGTATTTAGATAAAGTTGTGGTAAAAGGTCGGGAGGTGTGCCTGATGATTTTGATGGGGTGACATGGATGACGGGGAAGTAAGATTCCCCTCCTTTGTGGGAGAGGAGTGAACGGTTACAACACTTGTATGCATCTTTTTGTTTTTTAGAAAAATTGTGGTATCATACTGTTCAACTTATTATCTATTTATACACTAGAAGTGTTTTTTGCTAAATGTGCTGTATACTATTTTGAAATATTATGGAACTATCAAAAATAATTAAGTATGCACGGGGAGATATTCCCGTAGATATATTATTAAAAAACGGCAAAATCATCAATGTCTTTAGTGGCGAAATTTATGATGGTGACATCGCCATTTCAGGGTCACGCATCGTTGGAATTGCCGCACCTTCTCGCAACTTGAAAGAATATCAGGCAAAAGAAGTCGTCGATTTGCGAGGACGTTATATTTCGCCTGGCTTCATCGACAGCCATGTTCATATCGAAAGTTCAATGGTTACACCTCCACAATTTGCTAGTGCCGTCGTGCCGTACGGAACAACGACAGTGGTTACAGACCCACATGAGATTGCCAATGTGTTGGGCTTAGAGGGCATACGCTACATGATGGACATGGCTAAACACAATCCGCTTACCGTTTACATCAACGCTCCAAGTTGTGTTCCCTCGACTCACATGGAAACGACAGGAGCAAATCTGGCATGGCATGATTTACGTACTCTCATTGGTGAACCGTATGTTTTGGGATTAGCAGAAGTGATGAATTTTCCAGGCGTGGTTTACGGCGATAATGAAGTGCTAAATAAGTTGCGGATATTTGATGGATTGATAAAAGATGGACATTGTCCAGGCTTGAGTGGCAAAGAACTTAACGCCTATGTGACGACGCAAATTGGAAGTGACCATGAATGTACTACCATCGAAGAAACTCAAGAAAAACTACGTTTAGGCATGTACATTTTTATTCGGGAAGCGACCAATGCCCGTAACCTCATGCCCTTGCTACCAATGATTACTTCTGAAAATAGTCGCCGTTTATGCTTTTGCACCGATGACCGTCAACCGTCTGATTTGCTTGATGAGGGACATATTGATTTCATGATTCGGACTGCGATTGAGCATGGTGTTCCACCGATAACTGCTATTCGCATGGCAACCCTCAATCCGAGTGAATATTTCGGCATGAACGATAGAGGTGCTATCGCTCCCGGGCGGCGGGCAGATTTGGTCATTTTATCTGATTTGAAAACGATTCAAATTCATCAAGTCTATCGTGGTGGCAAGTTAGTTGCCGAACATGGGCACATGCATGATTGGCATCGCCCCAAATCAAGAACCATGCTCCGTTCTACGATTAATATTGACTGGGATAAAACCAATTTAACTATCCCTGCTGAAGGTGAACAAATACGAGTCATCGGGGCGATTCCAAATCAATTGCTAACATATAATCTTGTTGAGCCTGCAACCATTTTAGATGGGCAAGCAATAGCAAATCCTGAAAATGACATCCTCAAAATGGTCGTCATTGAACGGCATAAAGCTACAGGAAATGTCGGCAAAGGATTTGTGAAGGGCTTAGGATTAAAACGAGGTGCTATTGCTTCGACAGTTGCCCATGACCATCATAATTTGGTGGTGGCAGGTACAGATGATGCCAGCATGATGACCGCCGCTCATGCTGTAGCCGATACCAATGGTGGCATGGCAATCGCTCAAGGAAGTCATGTCTTAGCCCAATTAGCATTGCCGATTGCGGGCTTGATGAGCAATGAACCAATTGAAACAGTACGGCAGGATGTAGACATTTTGCTCAAATCGGCTCATGATTTAGGTTCACCTTTGCATGACCCTTTTATGACTCTAAGTTTTTTAGCCCTACCCGTTATTCCAAGTTTGAAGCTAACAGATTTTGGGTTGGTAGATGTAGAGGCATTCAAGGTTATTTCCTTGTGGCAATAGCCTACAAATGAAATAAGGAGTAAATATGCTTTCATTTAATCATTCATTCACTCAAGCGAGATTAAATACCATACTTACGCAGTTGAATAAGTATAACGTTCATTAACCCTAGAAATTCAATTTTTGGGGAAATTGAATTTCTAACTGCATCATGAAATTAATCCTTCTCATGAAGAACTGACTCCACCAAGTTTTGATACTTCTGCACCAACTTATTGACTTCATAATACGAGTTAGATTCGGCAGTGATTTCAATAACAGGTTGGTCAGTACTAGGAGAAATTAAGACCCACTTCGATTTGTCAAACTCTATTCTAATCCCCTCAGCCGTATCCACTCGTTGAGATTCAAATCGGATATTTAGTTCACGCATGACCGTTCCCTTTGCTCCCCAAGGACAGTGAACAGTCGACCGAATAAGATAATAGTTGGGCAAGCCATCCACAACTTCGGATAATTTTCTGTGTTGATAGCTTAGTAGTTCAAGTAATTTGACAGTTGCTATCATGGCATCAACTGAAGGATGAAACGAAGGGAAGATAAAATGCCCATCCCCATCAGCCCCCATGATAATATCTCCCTCAAGAGCAGTTTTCATTAAGGTATGAGATTCATCTTTTATACGGATAATTTTGCCACCATGCTTAGCTGCGATTTCCTCAAAAATATGTGATTGATGAACGGATAGAGCGATTGTTCCTCCTAGGTTTGCAATCAGCAACAGTTCTACCATTGCCGCACACAAATCGGTATCACTTAATCGCCGCCCTTTATCATCGACCACAAAAACCTTTTCACCGCTCATGTCAAAACGTATGCCTAAACTAGCGTTCAGAGATTGTGTGATAACCTCCAAACGTTGCATGGCATCTTCAAACTCGGCATAAGAAATAGATACTTTTGACTCATCAATATGAGAATTTAGAGCGACTACATGACATTTTAATTTATTTAATATATTGGGAAACATAAGCAATGTAGAGGCACTAGCATAATCAACCACAAGTTCAAATCGAGCATATTGAATTGATGGTACATTAATTGCTTGTAAGAAACCTTCCGTATAAATTTGGGGGGCATTTTTTTTAATTGTAATTGAGCCGATTTCATCTAAATAGACCCGCCGAAAATCTTCTCTAAAGAATATCCGTTCTATTGAGCGCTGGGCATCCTTACTCAAATTTAATCCGTCTGAATCAATACAATGTACCACGACTATCATTTGGTCAAAGGGAGAAAGGCGAACATCCACACCGCCTTTTGCTTTGGTAACTTGGGTGTAATAGCGAGCAACTGGTAATGGTTGGGCACCTATATCTATTACATCAACTCCAACTGACGGTAATCCTGAAATTAAACTACGTTTCAACATTCGAGAGGCACGATTATCATCGCGATTTATTACCACGATTGAACCTTTTGATAGCGTCGCTCCGAAAGCGCGTGTCCAAATTTTCACATCGGGGTGAATGATTGCCCCTTCTCCTACAATTGAACCATCAGCAATTACTGCTCCTTCATAGACAACTGATTTTGACTTAAGACTACAATGATGTAAAATAGTTGCTCCCTGCAATTCGACATCTTTACCTATATAACAATTTCGCCATATTATGGAACGGTCAATTTTTGTGCGTTCATCAACAATTGTATGATCACCAATAACTGTTGGTCCGTAAATCACCACCTCATCTCTTATCTTGACGGAGTCACCTAAATAAATCGGACCCGATAATACAGCGTTATCCGAAATTTCAACATCTTTTCCTATCCAAGTTTTATCGCAATATGGCTTCCCCAAGTTAATGCTATTGATATTTTCTTCCAACACATCAATCGTAACACTTCGCAATGAGGCTATATTCCCAATGTCACACCAATAACCATTTACTACACAACCTGCTAGCGGTATATTGTTTTCCAACAATTTTGGGAATAGTTGATGAGAAAAATCATAAGGTTGATTGTCAGGAATATAATCAAAAATTTCAGGTTCTATAATATAAATCCCCGTATTAACTGTATCGGATATTACCTCTCCCCAAGAAGGCTTTTCTAAAAATCGGGTAATGTATCCCTCACGGTTGGTGACTATCACCCCAAATTCAAGTGGGTTTTCTACTTGATAAAGAGTAACAGTCACTTTTGCTTCTTTGCGACGATGAAAGGCAAGTATCTCATCTAAATCAAAATCGGTAATGGCATCACCACTGACAACTACAAATGTGTCGTCAAGATATTGGCGTACATTATTCACACTACCAGCAGTACCCATCGGTTTTTCTTCTATACAATAGATGATATTCATACCCAAGTTTTTACCATCACCAAAATAATCTTGGATAACACCCGCCAGATATTGTAACGTGACCACTACTTCGTTTATACCATGCTGTTTTAAGAGATTAAAGATGTGTTCTATTGTCGGTTTATTTACAACTGGAATCATCGGCTTTGGGCGTTCAATGGTAATTGGTCTCAACCTTGACCCTGCACCACCAGCCATTACTACTGCTTTCATGATTGACCTCCAATGAGCATTATTTACAAAGATAATTGATGTTGAATTAAACTTCAAAACGATGTTCAATTTGCTGACTTTGTGGTAAAATAATAATCCCAAACTAAATATATGATTTTTCATTTTATCAGTGATTTAACTTTATTTGCAAATTAAATAAACAATGCAAGTTTTTAACATTACTGCTCGGTTTAAAACGAAAGGATATTAACAACTTATGAGTACATACAGTAAACAATCGAGGGAAAAGCGACGTAAACCGCTACGAAAACGAGCCAAACGATTAGATATTGATGTGTCTTCATTGACAGCCATGTTGCTTTTATTCATGCTCAGTGCAGTCGCCAGTGTGTGGGCATCTTATGACCGTTCATTAAGTTTTCCCATTTTATTTGCCATCATTATTAATGTCGTCTTGTCGCTCACCATAATTTATAATAATGTGTCTGTGTTGTGGTTGTCTAAGGGAATAGTTTTCATTGCAGCTTTGCTATCGTTTTATTTCATTACCCAATACTCCCATTTTGATTATTTCCTAGAAACGGGAGGATTGGCTCGACTTGGACGTTTAACCAGCTCACTTTTCCCCAACATGATATTTTTTACCCCGCATATTAATGCCGTTGCGGGATTTGTGATGGCTCCATGTGTATTGGGGTTCGTACTCACCAAATACAGCAAAAAAACAGAACAGTTTATTTGGGGAACATGCACACTTTTAATTATTTATAGCTTGCTCATCACCAGTTCACGGGGAGCATGGTTAGGCTTGGTAGCAGTCACTATTATTTGGTTTGCCATGCGTAGTAAACGGTTCACTTCCCTACGAACTATCCACTATATGGCTATCATTGGTATTGTAATCAGCATGGTGCTTATTGCGGGGTTTATATTCCAATGGAAGATTACCTATTCACAGGGGTCGGAGTTGGTCAAACGTTTGCCTTTGTGTACTCATATTATCAACTGATTATCCCGCATGCTTTTTTGTCTTATTCTCACAACATCTTTTTATCGATTGGCGTGGGACTAGGTATATTCGGCTTAGTCATATTTCTTGGCATGATAATCAGTTTTTATATCATTGTGTTTCAAGTAGAAAAAAGCAATCGTCAAAGTGGCATGCTATTTCTTTTTCGGGCAAATTGGTTAGGTGTTACTGCTACATTAATTCATGGCTTCATGGATGCTCCTCAATTCGCCCCCGATTATTGGACAATGAGCATGCTATTTGCTCAAATTGCTCTATCGGTAGCCATCGGTAGAAAATTGGGAAGAAAAGTGATTGCCACACGAACATCAAAATCAAATAAACAGAAGTCTAAAAACTTTAGCTTTTGGATTCCTTTACTCATAATCGCTATTATGTTAATAGCCGTATTTAGACAATCAATCCGAACCAGCTGGTATGCCAATATGGGAGCTGTCTATCATACTTGGTCGGATTTATCGCCGCGTTTTGATGACACAACAAAAGCTGAATCAAAACAGCAAGCTATTGCTTATTTCGATAAAACGCTTGAATTGAATCCAAATAATTCTGTAGCAAATAAGCGTTTGGGATTGATTGCCTTAGCCGAGTACGACTTTGATAAAGCCATGCCTTATTTACAAAAGGCATACAATCAACGACCAAATAATCAGTCTGTATTAAAAGGTTTAGGCATGGTTTATCTATGGCGTGGAGAATTAGATTCAGCCCAAAATTTACTGCAACAATTGGATGACCAAGCAGAAATCATAGAGGAGCTTGGCAATTATAGTTGGTGGTGGGGAACACAAAATCGAACTGACTTAGCAGAATATGCCGCAGAAATGGTGGAACGGTTAAAACGCAATTTTTAAAAACGTAATAATTCACTTCCTGAGTTTAAGGAGAGTAACAATATACCAAAAACCGTAAAAAATAAAAAGTGTACAAGAAATTTGCCTTAACAAAAGAAAATGTGTATACTAAATAATAGTTATATATTGTAATATTTGGAGGACAATATGTTTTTAGCTCCGTTAAATAACGGTACCATTTTCAAAAAACTTTTTCAAGACAAAGAAGTCCTACAGGCATTTGTCAAGGATTTGATTGGTATTGAAATCGAGCCTGAAGAGATTGAAGTAGAAAAGCGATTTGC
>NBMH01000051.1 GCA_002084875.1 Anaerolineaceae bacterium 4572_78
CAAAATAAGCCTAACGGTATTTCATCCATGCGTAGCTTTATGGAATCATCCTTCGGAAAACCAAGTAATGATAAATCAGTTAGATAGCGTGCTTCTGCCTTTCTTTGAGTAAATCCATCGGGTACTATGCCCGTATATAACCATGTTACGGCTAAAGGCGATGGATATTTTTTATCTTGCCATACATGCCGAATGTAACCATCAATTTGTCGCCGAATTTCACTCCATGCTTTCGGTTCGGTACTGCTAGGCATGCTAATGGTCAAACGTAAAAGATATACATCATGAGCCAAGCCGCCCGCTAAATGATATTCTATTTTGTCATCACGAGTCTTACCTCCGTAATGCCATTCGACTTTGGTATCATCACCTTCTTTTGAGAGGGACATGCCCAACTTTAGCCATGCCTGCCGCAAATAATCATTTTTTGCTTGAACAATTGCTTCTTCAGAAGTCAGGAGTGCAAAATCTTTTTCGTCTAATTTTACATGCCTAGCATCAAAGATTGCCAAAAAACTTACTGAAAGACAAGATAAACTACTCATTGTGTTCTCCCCCTTCATTATTGGGAAATGAATCACCGCATGACTGTGCTACGGCGTGGATCAGGTATATCAAGAGGGGTTTTCTTACCATCAAAAGAATAACGGCTCCATTGCATAGCCAATACGGTTTGTCTGGTAACACTTCCACCTCCTTTTGTTTGGGATAAGTAATGTATGTCCCCCAATCGCTATTCATATCTTGTAAACGGAAATATCCCTTTTCGGCATCCACCCGTTCAATACAAGCATGTGCCTCTCGACTAACATATATATCCCAATCTATTTGAATGGTATGCCCATCCCCACGAGCCAGGCTGATGACTTCATCATCCAAAACAAATTTTTCTTCGTTACGAACTCTACCTTTAACAGTTAAACAAAGTTTATACATCGTGTCATCCTTTCAAGAAGTGCAATAACTAGAAGTACGATAGCTTTAGCTATTGCATGAAAAAGATAATAGATTTGGAGCGTCAAAGGTTGCTTTGACAGTCAAGACAAGAAAGGTTGCTTTGACAGTCAAGACAAGAAAGGTTGCTTTGACAGTCAAGACAAGAAAGGTTGCTTTGACAGTCAAGAAAAAACCTTTCTTGTCTAACCATCATCCCGCAAAACCTTGTCTGATAACCATCATCCCGCAAAACCTTGTCTGACACAGGGCTTTCACAAATTCTTTTGCTTGATTACTCACCACAAAATTCTGCCAACAACGACTTAAATTCTGTAGCATGACGAATACCATCAAAATCTGAATCGGTCATTATCATTGAACAATATTTTTGCGAGTCAATCTCTAGTGCTTTACGCAAGTACGGTAATGCTGACGAAACATCTTTCTGCAACCCATAGTGACATGCTATATTAAAAAATGCGGTTGCGGCTTGCGGGTTGAGTTCAATCGCCTTATCAAAGTCGGCAAAAGCCTCGGCATGCCGCCTTAAGTCTGAGAAGGTTAATCCCCGATTGTTGTAGTAGCCATAAGACATTTTCGCAATTGGTGGTTGTGCAGGAGGAGGCTGATGGGCTACGGATTGAAAAGCGAGATGCAGTGCTTGTTGTAATGCTTGTAGGTCATGATAACGCTCATCGGGAACAGGTGCCAGGCATGTCGTTAGGATGTGATAGATAGACTCAAGAGCAGATGTGGTCGGTTGTGGTATGATATTCTTAAAGCCCGTAGTGCAGTGTAAGGTCTCATAATCAGATTGTTTTTTTGCTTCAAATAGCATCTTACCCGTTACCATTTCATACAAGATACAGCCTAATGCATACATGTCAGTGCGAGAGTCTAGGGGTTCATTTCGCCATTGTTCGGGCGCCGCGTATGGTGGCGTACCAGTAAGACCACTTTTTTGCGAAACAAATGCCACCACATTTTTCTCCCCTCTCCTAGTAGGGGAGGGGGTAGGGGGTGGGGTCTCCAAAATTCCTTCAAAAATGTCGGCTAGACCAAAATCGGTAATCTTAGCAATTCCATCTTCGGTAACGAGAACATTATCAGGTTTCAAGTCGCGATGCACGATATTAGGTACGACGCTTTGAGCATGGATTAAACCCCGCACTATATGAATAGCAAAAAGTAGGGCCTGCTTAATATCTAATCCATCTCTTAGCCAACCTCGCAAATCAGTGCCTTTTTTCTTATCACCGAAGACCCATTCTAAACGAATAAATTGCGGTATATCGGCTGTCCAATTAGGAAATTGACTAGGTGCGGTTATCTCATAGCAACGTACAATATGAGGATGGTTTGCCATATTAGCCCAATGTACTATTTCCATCTCAAACATGCGGCGGAATGTTTCATCATGCTGGTGAGCAAGTTTTATCGTTTTGAAAGCGTATAAACCTCTAAATAATCTATCATAGCCAAGATAGACTTCAGCCATGCCGCCTGAATGAGCTTCTTTAACTTCAAACCGTCCGCCGATGATGTCGCCAGCTTGGTAGCGAGTTTTTTCTTCGCTACGGCGTTTCTTAGGCGACACAGGTGTTTTTTGTGCGACAATTTCACGGTTGATATTTTTTTGTTCGGTCATTTTTTATCTCCTGTAACAGTTGCCCCCACCCCTAGCCCCTCCCCCACAGGGAGAGGGGCTAGGGGTGGGGTCTAGCTTTTTCGCTCCATTCAGCATGCAAATTCAATTTGCAGGCATCTGCATCAAATCATCAGGTAACAGTGATGGCATGCTAATGCGTTTCTCCGCCAACAGTGATTTTACCAACGGCAAATGATGTAAAGCAAATTTACCTGTAAACAATACGGGATAATCATCAGGATGTTTTTCCAAATGGTCTTTAATGAGTAAAAAGCCTTTGAAATAAACCAGGTCTTTGACATGAGAACCAGGTTGAGCCGTATCTGTAAAACCACGTTTGGCACGAGCGGCGATTTCAAACGCTGTAATGGGTTCAACATCTTTAACAATCGTAGCAAACACTTGACTAAACGGCTGGCTCAATGACAAGTTAGCGGCGATAACTCGGGCGGCATATTTTCGCAACGTTTCATTTTTCAACAAATCGGCTCGATATTCACTATAAACGGCGATGCCTTCTTCGGTAGTCATATAACCTGGCATTGCTTGAAATACTTTGATGGGTTGCCGCGAGCCATTCACGATACGAATGACATGCACCCCAATTTCATGCACAATCAAACGTCGAAGGTCACGTTCAGGAAGCATGATTCCTTTGCGGATTTGTACCTGTTTTTCCAAACGTTTAACTGACAATTCGGCGTTCATTTTCTCTTTGACAACCGCATGCCAGCCTTCGATACCTGCCGCATCAAGCACCTTTTGCATTTTGCTCGCCGCCGTTTCAGCCGATACGGTTTGCGGTTCATCTGCATCATCAGTCGGGATAGTAGCTAAAATGTGTTTGGATTCCTTCAATAATTTGGCATCAGGCATGCCATGAATTAGACATGTCATAGCTGTAATATCAGCTGGGGCATGACTTAAAAGACACTGTAGTATTAAAAGCTCATTACGAGCCTTTTCAAAATACAAGTCTTCAATCGGTGAACTGGTGGTATCTAAACTTCCCATAAATCGTCGTATGCGATGAATCGGAAATTCGGGTGGAGACAAATAAACAAATTGAGGATTGTATGGCTCTCCTCGTTTATGAGATTCCATCACTTTTTGATATTCCTCTGCTCGATTTTGAGGTGTGATATACGGGTCAGTCAGATAACTTTGTTCGATGGATTCCCATTCAGTTTCAATTTTTTGTAAGCGGTCTGAATTATACATTTGATGATTACTCCTTTGTAATCAGGAATCGTAAGACTATTTGAGCGTCAATTCTTGGTTTGACATGACAAAGCAAACTTTGTCCCTCCTAACTCCTAACTCAAATTTTACGGTTCCAATTCATCTAAAGATTCTTGAATAAAATACATAAACAAATCCACATCTGGCATCATCTCAGGACATGAAGTAGCACTAACCATCAGAGAATCACTATAGCTAAAAATAGTAATTGCCAAGCCCATGCCTGGCACAATCGGAAATGCTCCCATGTTTGTCAATAGGCGAGATGTGCCTAAGTAAAGCGAGTCTTGCGGACCTGGTACGTTTGTAATGATAAGATTAAATGGCAGTTGTTGATACCTGTCTAGTAAAATACGAGGATAAAAACGTGTAGCCATAGTTGCCATCGAAAACGGCACAAATTGACGATAATCGGTCAACGTTTTTGCCCCAATTGCTTTTTGATAAATTTTGCTTTGTAAGATGTTCTCATGAATCCGCTCAAGTCGTCTAGCAGAATCACATTCATTAGTGGCTAACTGTACAATGGTTGGGAACATAGTATGTCCATCTTTTCCTTGTCGTATGGCGACAGGCACCATAGCTACTAAAGAAATTGTTGGAAGTTCTCCTTTGTCCATTAGATACTTTCGTAATGCCCCCGCACAAACTGCCACAATTACATCATTAACACTCATGCCCTTGACCGTATTCCGAATCGCCTTGAATTTTTCTAAAGGCAATACCACCGCATCCCAGACACGTCGAGGACTAAAATGAGCATTGAAGCGTGTGCGCGGGGCGGTAAACAATGTATCGGGTAACTTAGCTGAAACGATTGTTGAGGATGCTCCTATATTTGTTACCGAACGGAAAACTTGCGATATCAGCCTCGGCAATCTAAATGGATTTTTGAGCGTTTTTATACCCGAACTGGCTAATAATCTCAAACTGCTTGGCATTTCTTCAGTATTCCATTTTTGCGGACGGATTTTAATGAATTCCTGTGGTTCAGGTTCAGTGCTAAGCAAATCACCTATTACATCTGCCCCAGAAGTTACCTCAACACCTGCGGGATGGATTTTACTAATGATAGCAATTGAGCCAGACGGCACACCATCAATCGAATCAAGACCTTGTACAAAGACCAATGACCATAACGGATGAGCTCGCCCCATGTGACGACTCATCTCACGAGCCATGAGTTTAGCCAATTCTTGCCATCCGCCCGGTTTTGGCAACGCCATGTGACGTAGATGTAAGTTCAAATTAAAATTCTGGTCTTCCACCCAATAAGGATGGTCAATATCAAGCGGAACGCTTACCAATCTTTGTCGGAGTGCAGGATTTAAGTGCAGGCGTGAAGACAAAAACTTCCGAAAGGTTGGAAAATCAAAAGATATGTCGGATGTTGAAACATCATAAATTCCAACACTACCAATATGAAGTGGCGTATTTGGTTTTTCTAAATATAAAAATGAAGCATCAATATCTGAAACTGATTTCATGCTTTTCCCCTCATGCTAAAACTTTTAAGAAAAATGTTTGGGATATGTATTCAAAAATATTATCTTAGCGTTTTAATGCCATTATTGTAATCACAATTGCACAATTTGGCAATTACCTTACAAAAAATGATGGTATGGTAGCAAGAAAACCTAACATACTTGGTGTGAATTTTATTTTTCGGCTCGGGCTAAATTTAGGGTAAGCAAATTTTCAAGAATCTGTTCATCAGTTAAACTATGCTCCCAACCGTAAGCATCTAAAACAGCATGGTCAAGTTGCATGTGAATCCAGTCTAGTGTCTCGATGTCGCTTAGAGTGATAAAATATTTTGGGGATGCTTTGCCCAGTTTGACCACTTTGTTGATGTTAGCAAACCATTTGGACTCATCTCTATGTTTGCCCTTGACATGTTCACGATAATAATTCAGGGCGTTGTATAGATTGGTCAACGTTCGTTTTTTAATTGCTAATTTACCTATGAGAGTATCAGTTGGATGAAGCCAGCTTTGCCTAAATTCGACCAACTCACGAGCATGTTCGGCGATGGATTCGACAATGGGACTATCGGTTTCGCTTGGCTCGGTGCCTGGTGGGTATGGAAATGGGAATGTCTCAAAAGTGGTGGTAGATGTGTAACGTGGAGTTATACCTAGTGCTGTACCTTGTTGCAATGCCCAAACTTCATGCAGTTTGGAATGAAGTACACCAAAAAAATAATCGTTTTGGCTAGCTATTACGTATAAAGCATGCCCAGGTAAAGTCGGATGTTTTACCCAGACAAAAATACGGTGTTTTGAAACGGACGATGTCACAATAAAACGTGTTAGTAGTTCTAAAGCCTTTCGCATAGCAGGACGTGGACGTTGATGAATCCACCATGATACACCTGTTCTATTGCCTGATCGTGCCACCTCTCTGTAAGATTTGACATGATTTGTAACATATTGGAACGGCAAAATGTATTGACTAGCTTCTTCTATAGGCATGCCAACTCCAAAATCAATAATCCACATGTTACGGCGGCGGCGGGTTATATCAAGACCATTGATCCATGGTCTTACGACATCACTATTTGGCTGTTGATTAGTATTGCTAGTATCTATCAAAAACTGTTGGGCTGTTACAGATTCAATTTCAAATGCTCCTACTTTCGTATCGCCCATAAAAGCAATATTAGCATTTTCTAGCAATTGCTTTGCTACGGTAAGATTGGCAAATGTCGTCAAATCTGAATTTATTTTATTCACAGATTGCCCATCTAAAAATCGTTCAGTTTCTTTACCATCATCAAAACACACAATCGAAACAAAAACGGCTGCACCTTCAAGTTCCCACTTTTTATCACGCCATGCCATAAAAATATCACCTGTTTTTTTGATACGATCTAAAACCTTGCGATTTGCCCCTCCATCAATTGAGTTCGTTGCAAGTAACCCTGCTCGTTTCAAATTACCATGTTCAATCATTGCTCGTGCTTTTTCAAACCAGTAACAAACTAAATCAGACTCACGAGGAATAATATCATTATATAATCCAAAAATATCATTAACATACACATCTCCGAATTCTTTACGCAAACGTTTCCCTCCCAAAAACGGCGGATTGCTGATAATCACATCAGCAGATTGCCATGTCGGCTCATAAGGTTTGCCATGCTCATCGTAGGCAAGGATTGCATCCATGCGTTTAATCGTATTCAACGGTTGCATGATTGGGTCGCCTAACTTCTCAAATCCACTTTCAAATCGCCATTGGATGTAGCCAATCCATACGGTTACTTGGGCAAGCTCATGAGCGTATTCGTTGATTTCCATGCCATGCAATTGTTTGGGGTCAACCGTCAACGGAATATCAGCAAGTTCATGCCGTTGAGCAAATACGATTACTTCTTTTTGCAAATCAAGCAACCTTTTCAAGGCAACATAGAGAAAATTGCCGCTTCCGCATGCAGGGTCAAGGACTTGTGTATCGGCGATTTTATCGGCTAACGTTTGCAGTTTAGCATGAGCCTTCTCCTTGTCGCCATTACGAATAAGTGACATGCTTTGCATGCGAACTGTTTGCCATTCATCTCGCAATGGTTGCATGAGAACAGGCTCCACGATTAACTCGATGTCGGTTTTGCCAGTGTAATGGGCTCCGATTTGATGCCGCTTGGTGGTATCAAGTATCCGCTCAAAGAGTGTGCCAAAAACAGACGGCTCAAGTTGTGACCAATCATAACGACATGCATCAAGTAGTTTCATTATCATGTCTCCATGCAAATGTGGTGGCACAAAATCATCGTTGAATAATCCGCCATCAAAATTACGGATTTCATACATGCCGAATAACCCACCATTACGCATGACATGAAACAATCCTTGCAATCGTTTGCGTAAGCCTTTCATGTCTTTAGCATTTTGCATGGTTTTGGTGAATAGTTTATCAGGCAGTAAACCGATGCTTTCAGAGAATAAACAGAATAACAGTCGAATGAAGAAATGGGCTTGTTTTTCATGGGCAAATTCAGTTTGGTCGGTTTGTTTTTGTACCCATGTCTCAAAACTCTCAACCACCTTGATAAAATTTTGAGCGGTAGCTTCGGTGATTTGTTCACGTGTCTTGTCTGGCTTAAAGGTTTTATCAATATCACCCTTGAATATCGTTTCGAGTTTGCTTAAGCCATCGCCATGTGCAATATCCTCAAGGGTGATGACATGTGTTTCTTTGATGGTGTTGGTGTAGTTGGTGTGAATGATGATGCGTTGTGTATCGCTAGTGATGAGCAAGGGAGGATTGCCTAATGCATCTTTGTAAAAAAGTAGTTGCTGATAGGCTTTATCAAGATTGGCATGCAAACCTTTGTATTCCCAAACAAAGCGATTACGATAGAAAACATCGGCTCGTCCTTTGCGACCATCGGGTTTGATGGCGTTGGTTTCAAAGCAGAAAATGGTTTTATCGGCAAATGCGATAGGGTCAGGATGTCCGACCAAATCACAGATGTCATTGAAATGCGTTTGAGCGGATTGCATTTCGCTGAATGGAAGCATGGGTGTTTGTCCCCATTTTTGTACGAATTGTTTAGTGGTTAGTTTTGACATGATAATGTACGGAGGGTCAAAGCTTGCTTTGACATGAAAAAGCAAGCTACTTAACCTCAATCCCTTCAATATAGTCCGTAATAAATTCAATAATTTCCAACGAATCGGCTAACAAACCCATAGCATGCTCAAATTTTGGGTTTTGCACCATCATAGCTAGATGAGCCACCGCTTCATTTTGCTTCGCATGTTGTAGATGTTTCATGTATGCTAGGAAATTGTCACGGATTTTATCTTCTTGTCCCTTTTTGTATTTTTTACTATTCATCCACAAAATAATTTGTTCATTGAGCAAAATCATCTCTTGAAAAGATAGTTTATCAAGTTTTTTCTTATGGCTACTGAAAGTTAGCAAAATCTGTCTAGCAGTTACTTTGATAGCTGCTGACAAACTTTGCCTAAACGCTACAGCCGCAGCCGTGCCAATCATGCCCGCAATGATTTTAATATGGATGTCTTTAAGTATATCAAACTGCTTGATAAAATCAGATACCTTAACCCAAGCTCGTCTATCAGGTGTTTTCACCAGTCCAGTTGCCATGCCTAGTTCTTCTATCTTAACCCCTTCACCATCCAAATGATGATGATTTTTCTGAATGAAATTAATCACCCGTGCTTCGACATCGTTGCTACTTGCCCAAACCAACCAATCTTCAACAGTCGGAGCAAATTCATACAAATTAAACCTAGAGACTAGAGCAGGGTCAAGGTCAGTTAATTGGTATTCGTCACCTTCATTGACCGCAGAAATAACAATGCTCCCTTTCGGTAATTTTTTGCCCGCTAAGGTTTTGTTTAGTGCTAAGTCTTGTACTGCCTGTAATATTTCTGGTCTGGCTCGATTCAACTCGTCAAGAAATAAAACAACTGATTCACCCTCAATGGGCCACCAATACGGCGGTAGAAAAACAGAACGCCCAGTTACTTCATCTTTGTGCATCAAACCTATGAGGTCACCAGGGTCACTCATCTGACCGAGAAAAAAGGCAACGACATTTATATTCCGACGATGATAAAAACGGCTGATAATTTCAGACTTACCAATACCATGCTTGCCAATAAGCATGATATTTTGTTCAGATGGTGTTATTCGTAATAGTTCTTGTAATTCCTTAGCATCAATTCGTATTGCCATGTTAATACCTCGCTTGTCCTCCCCATTGCCCTCTACAAGAGGGAGAGGAGGGATAAAGTGAGTGAACGGTTACTGCTCACTCCAGTGATTCATGAGTAATCCAACTGTGCCAACCATAGGATGAAGGCGACCGAACTTTGAACTTAATACCACTAGCAGACAACTCTTTGAGAGCCAAAATTGCTTTCTGTAAATTGGGTAACACTTCTTGGAATCTCTTAAAAGGTATATGCAGTTCGATAGATACTTTATCAGAAAGTTTGACATATAATTTTAATTTTACCGTATCCGTTTGAGTATAAAAATCAAACTTTTCTTCTTTTGCCAATTTCTTAACCTGAGCAATAATTGCTTGTGCTTTGAAATCACGCACCTTTTCGCGTTTTCGTTTCTGAGCATTTTTACGGTCTAAGCGTTCCTGACAAGCAGAAATAAAAGCAAGTACCTCATCAATATCAGAAACAACCGCCGAACTATAAGAGCCTTCAATAGTTAGTTCCATTTGCTCACCTACATAAAAATTAAAATCATTACTTGAATAGTAACCATCACTTGTGGGGTCATTGATAAAAAACGTATAGATAAGTGAATTCACTCTATCTTTTGACATGTAATAGCGACGATGCTTTTCTGTGCTGACATTGTGCAACCCTACCAGCCTCTGCTTGATAGTTTCAGCCAACTCCTTACGTTTCGAAGATGTTACCTTTATTGGATTTTTACCCTTAAAATGTTCCTTGAAAAATTTTTTGATAGTTCGATAATCAAGTGCCATAATTATACCGTTATTTTGGAACAGACTGGAAACCTGTTCTACCATAAAAAAGCCAATCAAGAAATATAATCAGTAACTCTACGTTGGATTGCTTCATACAAATAAATCAACTCACTACGAGTAACAGCTCCAACTAATACAATTGCAATACCGTATGCGATTGCACCTATAGCAACAAGATTAAGCAAACCAATAATGTCACCAAATTGGTAAATAAATGCCATGCCTTTCATCCACCACACGACTACGCCCATAGCAACTCCAGCCATTATTACTCGCAATAATGGGATGATATTGTTTTCAAAAACCATTTTGGGACCAAGAATTACCCAAGCTGTAAACACACGGAAAAATCGCATGGCGACCATCGTTAGAGCAGCTCCAATCACCCCAAATTTTAGGATAAGTACGATATTGGCAATAATACTCACAGTCATGACTACAAAAGAAAGTTTAGCTGCCAGCGTTTCTAAATGCATTGTGCTGATAGCCCGTCCCAATATTTCTGCTATAAACATAAATGGCATTGCCCACACCAAAATTTGCATAAGTACGATTGAATTTACAAATTCAACATCGTACAAGATTATGATAATTTGGTCGGCTAAAATACTTCCCCCTACAGCCATCGGCAAAGACACAATCAGGAGATAGCGTATTGAATTTTGTACTGTCTTTTGAATCGAGCCTCGTCCTGAATCATACTCTTTAACCAATGTGGGATAGATAGACATGCCCATACTTTGAGCCATGATAAGCATCATCAAAATCAAATTGATTGGCACCCCGTACCAGCCTATTGCCGCTTCATGTAAAACAAAAGTCATAAAAACTATGTCAAAGCGGCGAACTAATTCTGCTGTTAAACCAGTGACCGCAAAAGGGAGACTTTTGTGTAAAATAGACCACCAACGTTTGATATTGTATCTGTCAAATTTTATACGGAGTATTTTTCGGACGACATAATGAGAAGCTAATCCCATAGCCAATATGCCTGCTAGCCAGGCAATCAGTAAACCTATGTACCCGCCTCCCATCAACAATAAAATTGTACCAACCGCAATAAAAACAAGCTGGTTAAGCAAACGAAATGCGGAAGCAAAATCCAAACGTTCTTCTGCTATCATAACCGCATCTAATGGACCTTGGAAAGCAAATAACAAGAGCCCACAACTAGCTAGAGCAATGCCAAGCACCATGTACGAATTGTGTCCTACCAACCAAGCTGATAATGGAATAAGTATCATAGCTATTGAGGAAAGAACAACTCGCAAAGCGATAATATTTGGCACCATCCAGGCTATATTTTCTTTGATGCGTGCCATTTCTCGTACAGCATAAACTGACATGCCTAAATCGGTAAATTGGGCAAAGATGCCAATATAAGCTAGAGCGGCTGTGTAACGTCCATATTGGATATCACCCAACGTTCTCACCATGTAGATGTTAAAAATAAATGCCAGAATCTTCATGATAATTTGCCCACCGAGCATGAACGCGGTATTACGAGCAATAACTCTGGCTACTGACTTTTCTTCAGGTTGAGTTTGTTCTATATTCATACGGTGTAATGTTCTGATTTTTAATATACTTGTGAAGGACATAAAGTAACATTTTGGATACAGACCTGACAGGTTTTTAGAAACCTGTCAGGTCTAACAAGAAATCCTGAAGTGCCGAAATTTGTGTTTTGCTTGATAGGCTCACCCATAATCAACAACGGTACACGCTCACGGGAATGGTCGGTACCTGGTGTAGTTGGGTCATTGCCATGGTCAGCCGTCAACATCAGCACATCACTGGGACGTAATACTGCTTGAATTTCAGGTAGACGTTTATCAAATGCCATAAGAGCATCAGCATACCCTTGTGGATTATTGCGATGACCGTACAAGCTATCAAAATCAACTAGATTAGCAAAAATCAAGCCATGATTATCCTGTTGGCAAAAATCAATAATAGCCTCAATACCAGCCATATTATTCCCAGTATGATTGCTTTCAGTCAAGCCTTGCTCGGCAAAGATGTCTTCTATCTTGCCAACACCTATCATATCTAGACCTGCTTTTGAAACAGCATCCAGAATGGTGTCACTCGGAGGAAGCACACTGTAATCTTTACGGTCTTCTGTACGAACAAAATTACCTAGCTTTCCTGTGAATGGTCGAGCAATCACCCGTCCAACAGTATGTTCATTAATAAGCAATGCCCTAGCAAGTTCACAAAAATGATACAGCTCATCAAGAGGAATAACTTCCACATGAGCCGCAATCTGAAACACACTATCCCCCGATGTATAAACAATCGGATATCCTGTTTTCAGGTGTTCCTCGCCTAGTACTTTGATAATTTCTGTACCAGAAGCAGGATAATTTCCCAACGTTTTTCTTTGGATACGTTCCTCAAATTCAGCTATTACATCCGCAGGGAAACCGTCGGGGTAGGTTGGAAATGACTTTTCAAGATGGATACCACCTAGTTCCCAGTGACCAGTGGTAGTATCTTTGCCGACACTTATTTCTGTCAAGCGACCATAAGCTCCAATGGCATTATCTGTAGGAGGCACACCTTGAATATCGGTCAAGTTACCCAAGCCCATTTTTTGCATGTTGGGCAAGTTTATACCACCAATTACTTTGGCAATATTTCCTATTGTGTTCGTTCCCTCATCGCCATAGTCCTTAGCGTCGGGTGCGTCGCCACAGCCAACACTATCTAATACAATGACTATAACACGTTCAATTTTTGATTGATTTGATGCCATGATTTATTTTGTCTTCCTATGATATACACGCTTTTCTTTCAGGCGAGCCGCTTTACCACTTCTATCTCGTAGAAAATATAGCTTTGCTCGACGAACATGGGCATGTCGTAATACTTGTACCTTATCAACACGAGGGGAATGGATGAGGAATTTTCGCTCAACTCCAATTCCATTAGCCGCAATTCGCCGCACTAAAATTGAACGGTTAGCTCCATTTCCTCCCATTGCAATAATGGTTCCTTGAAAAACTTGTATCCGTTCGTTTTTGCCCTCAACAATACGAACGTGTACTTTTACTGTATCTCCAACTTTTAAGGTCGGAATATTATCTTTTAATACTTCAACTGATTTTATTAAATCAACTGCATGTGCCATAATAATTTATCCTTATAATCTAAAATTAATGCGATTTCAACATCAACCACCTTGTCTGTTAAACTACATTTTAATAAACAAATTAAAAACTCGCCACTCATAAACTCACCATGAACACATCATTACAACGTCAATTGACGATTACATTAAGTAGCGTTATTATTTTGCTACTCATCCTTATTGGTTTGCCCATTATTGTCATTAGCGTCCAAATTCAGCAACGAGAGTCGAGCCGAGAACAGCAACAAATTGCCTACCAAATTGCCCATACCCTATCTAACATCATTCAGCATATTCAGACCAAGTCTACTGATATTCAATATCCTGACTCTACAAACCCAAGCACCAAATTTATCACCACACAAATAATCAACATGGTGAATTTAACTGTTTCTCGTGTTTCTAGTCATATCCAACAAACTGACCCTGATATGCTTTCTCTTGTATCAATTTTAGAACTTGACTCATCTATTCAGGGATTGCATTACATAACTTTAGATGAAACATACCAAAAGCAAATTTGGCGTTCTTCGGATTTTAGCTTGGACACAAACAATCTTAGTCAAACAGAGAGTTTTCAATTGGCTAAACAAGGTTTTAGTGTTCAGGCTTCATTTTTCATTGCTGACCATAACCGTCTCATCATGATTATTCACACGCCCATTTTTGCTGAAAGGCAAGTAATTGGAATTGTGACGGCTTGGGTAGATATGACGGATATATGGCATTACTTGACCGATTTGCAGGTGGCTGAAACAGGCTATTTTTATATTGTTGACCATCAAGGACATGCCGTTGCTTTACCTGAGCAATTTTCAGATAAACCAATACCTTTTAATCGTACCAGTGGTATATATCGTGGTTTGAATGGGCGATATGTTGTGGGGCAAATCGCCGCTATTGAGAAAAGCCCTTGGTTAGTTGTAATTGAAATTCCTTTTGTTGAGGCTTATACCAATTTGTTTATCCTGCTCATAACTTTGCTTGCCATTTTGATGTTTGGGGCAGGATTAGCAATTTTAATGGCTCGCTTGATTAGCCAACGCTTGTTGCAACCAATTTTTATTTTGCAGAAAAGTGCTAAGCGAATTAGCGAAGGAGATTTATCACATCGAATCGATTTGAAGCGTGATGATGAGCTTGGTTTTTTAGCACAGGCATTTAATCAAATGGTCGCAACACTTGAACAAAATATTAATCAACTACGGACTATCTCACAAAACATGTTGTCAACTCAAGAAATGGAGCGAAAACAGATTGCCCGTCAAATCCATGATGAATTGGGACAAACTCTAACCATGCTAAAATTAAACTTGGGGTTAGCTATACGAAGTTATCCTGATGACAAACTGCTTCTGTCAGCCCATGAACTGACCGATTCTGCTCATGAGACGGCTCGAACACTTTCGCATGAATTACGTCCAGCAATGCTTGATGATTTGGGTTTGTTGCCTACTTTAGAATGGTACATTGACCGCCTTGAGCAACGGGCAAATTTAGCAATTAGTATGACAGGGACTATTAGTGAGAATAAATTTTCTTCTGAAATCAAAACAGCACTTTATCGCATCATTGTGGAAGCGTTGACAAATATTACTAAGCATGCCAAAGCTGAAGTAATTACGATTAAATTACATGAAACCATTGACCAATTAACTATAACTATCCATGACGATGGGCAAGGATTTGATACAGCTATCCTGAATGAAACCCAATCATTAGGAGTGGCAGGCATGAGAGAACGGGTAAATTTGTTGCATGGAGATTTTTTGATACAATCAGAGGAAGAGCATGGAACAAACGTACAGATTACTGTGCCGATAAATTGAAATGGAAGTAACAAAACATAACCGTGATTTTGGAAAGGAACAATATAGTTTTTATCGTTTTGCTTTTGCTTTGTGTAATATATTGATATTCATGGGCTTGGTGTTTATGTTTACGCACCACCTCATTTTTGAGACATTGCTCAAACCACTTTTCATGTCGGTTAATGTTCATCGAAATCCCACCGTCCTCACCGATACTTTAGATGCTCTTGCCATATTTATTGAGCGTCTTGGTCCCTTGGCATTTGGTGTTGCATTTATAGGGCATGGCTATCTATTTTGTTGGCGATATTTTACACAACATTTGCCCATATCACATGACACTACACCACATTCCATGCATCAACTTTCATCGAAGCATATTTTGAGTATAAGTTTGATTATTATATTTGCTTTCATATTACGCTGGAATAACATTCACCGTAGTTTAGATTACGATGAAATTTATAGCACTGTTCATTTTATTCGTACAGAATCCTTGATTCAAACCATAACGTATTATCGCATGTTTAATAATCATATTGGTTATTCCATAATGGCACGCTTGGCATGGCATCTTTTTGGTAACGCAGAATGGGTATTACGTTTGCCCGCTTTGATATTTGGATTGGCGAGTTTATATGCTTTTTGGCAATTTGTGAATCGCTATTGGGATATGTCTGCCGCTTATTTTGCAACCTTTTTGTTAGCAATTTCACCGATGCATGTACAATACAGTGTTTCAGCACGCGGTTATGCAGGGATGATTTTTGCGACGATTTTAGCAACAAGCCTTTATTTTCAATTGATGTCCATGCCCAATAAAAGCACTTTGATAAAATGGATTATCGTTAATGTACTGGGGATATATATTCATATTTTCATGGTGATAGTCATAATCATGCAACTTTGCTTTACATTACTGCTGGCATTACACACATGGAATCGTGGGGGAAACACAATATCACAACAGACATTCACACATATTTGGAAAGGTGGTTTTCTCATTGTCTTGTTTAGCATGCTCTGTTATGCTCCAGTCATGCCGTTACTTTTTCATTACATTGGCGGAACAAACCAGATAGTAAAACAGCAGTTTTTGGGAATGGTAATTTTACGAGAATTTGGTGGCGAAGTACATGCAATCTGGCTATTGTGTATTGTCGCATGCATCATTATCGGCTTACTTGCAAAGTATCATGTCAACAATAAACAAGTGTTGTATTTTGCAATATCAGGAATCGTACCAGTTGCGATTTTGCCATTTATGCATGCCAATATGTTTAGTCGTTTTTTTGTCTATTTATTACCATTTTTCATTTTGTTTTTTGCATTTGGAGTAATGGCATTGTATGAAAAATGGAAAAACAATTTTTTGCGTTTGATTATTATTATATTTGTTGTATTGATTACAGTCCAATGGATAAATCAAGCATGGTCACATATTCCCGAATCGCAATATCGGCAGGCAACAATAATCGCTACAACAAACATAGACGATTCAATAGGTGTTTGTGCGATTGGTGGTGGAGCGGAGTTATTTCAATATTACAGTAAAATACCGATTTATATTCCCATATCAGAGACAGATTTTGATACATGGCGTTCTGGATTTAAAACAGTTCGTTGTTTGCAACGTATGGGTTTTATGGAATCGGCTCATCAACAATTAGCACAAAATTTTAAGAAAAATGCTACAGTACATCCTATCGGCAACATAAAATTGTATGCGGTCAGATAACCATGCAAATTTACCAACTTACTAACTCACTAAATATTTTGGTACTTATTTACTTAACACGAGAAGATTACTTTTAAATTATGAGGATTTGTGGTAAAATTTACCTTGAGTAGAAAATTTAAGAATTGCATTTTAGACAAATATCGAACATAATAGTAAAAAATAAGTCAAAATTAACTGTTTTATCTCCTAACTTAGGAAAAGGTATATGAAAAGTAATAATTTAGAACAAGCAACAATATTGATAGTTGATGATAATCCCATCAATTTGCGTCTTCTTTTCCACTACTTGAAAACATCGGGTTTTAAAACCTTAGTGGCAACAAGTGGAGAAAAGGCTATTCAGCAAGCAGAACGATTACAACCTGATTTGATATTGCTTGATGTAATGATGCCAGGTATTGATGGTTTTGAAACATGTCGCCGTTTGAAAAAAAACGAATTGACAAAGAATGTGCCTGTTATTTTCATCACGGCCTTATCCGATATGGTAGACAAACTCAAGGGATTTAAGATTGGTGGAGTTGATTATATTGTCAAGCCGTTTCATCAAGAAGAAGTACTCGCTCGTGTTAATACCCACTTAACCTTACAACGTCAAAAGCATGAGTTGTATAAGTTGAATGCTACTAAAGACAAGTTTTTTTCAATCATTGCCCATGACATTAAAGGAGCACTCACTGGTTTGCTAGGTATTTCTGAACTGTTATCTGATTCAGTTAGCGACTTTAGCAAAGAGGAAGTAGAAAGCATTGCTGGAGATATCTACAATTCTGCTCGAAACACTTATAAGTTGCTGGAAAATTTATTAAATTGGGCTCGTATTCAAAGTGGTGCAATGGTATTTCAACCTGAAATGATTGGTATACATGAAATTTGTAACCGAAGTATGGACATTCTTGAAGAAAATGCAAAGATGAAAGGGATTGAATTATCTAACAACATTGAGCCAAATATGTTAGCTTATGGGGATTCAAACATGACTGATACGATACTTCGTAATATAATTACTAATGCAGTGAAGTTTACTATGCCTGGTGGTTCTGTAACGATATCGGCTCAAGAACTGGAGAACTTCATAGAAATTGCGGTTTCTGATACTGGGATTGGTATCTCTCAATACGAAATGAGAAAATTGTTTCGCATTGATGAAACATTGAAAAAAGAGGGAACCAATGGTGAAGATGGAACAGGTTTAGGACTCATTTTGTGCAAAGAACTTGTTGATGAAAATGGGGGTACTATCTGGGCTAAAAGTGAGCTTGATGAAGGTACAACATTCCATTTTACCTTAAGAAAAACAGATGCACCACTTCCAAGCGAAGATTCCGATGAGTCACAATTGTCAACCACCTCGACTAGAAATTCAATTGTTTTGGGAAATTAAATTTCTAATTACACTATTAAATTATTTAATACAAAAGGAGTTTATATTTGAATGAAGCAAGCCTATGCACTCACTCAAAAATTATTTGGTAATGTTCGACAAGTTATCATTGGAAAAGATGAAGCCATTAAAAAAACCATTTTAGCCTTATTAGTACAAGGTCATGTCCTTATTGAAGATGTGCCAGGTGTGGGTAAGACAATACTAGCTAGGGCAATTGCCAAATCAATTGGTTGTAGCTTTAAGCGGATACAATTTACACCTGACATGTTACCAAGCGATGTAACAGGCGTTTCTGTTTTCAATCAAAAAACACGTGAATTTGATTTTCGAGAAGGACCCATTTTTGCACAAATTGTACTTGTGGACGAAATCAATCGAGCCACCCCAAAAACCCAAAGTGCTTTGCTTGAAGCAATGGAAGAACGACAAGTTACCGTTGATGGCACTACTTATATCATGCCAAAACCATTTTTGGTACTCGCTACACAAAATCCCATTGAATATGAAGGAACATTTCCACTTCCCGAAGCTCAATTAGACCGTTTTGTATTGCGTATTCGACTTGGCTATGTGTCTAAGGAAAAAGAAATACAAATTCTTACTGACCAACAGTTTAAGCATCCATTAGATAACTTAATGGGTGCCATTAGTCGTCAAGATTTGATAGAAATGCAAGATGCGGTCAAGCAAGTACATGTGGAAGAGTCAATTAAAGAGTATATTGTTGACATTACAAATGCTACACGAAACCATCCTGATGTATATTTAGGGGCTAGTCCGCGCGGCAGTTTAGGATTGTATAAAACAAGTCAGGCTTCAGCGGTCATAACAGGGCGTGATTATGTCATCCCCGATGATATAAAATCATTAGCTGAACCTGTTTTAGCCCACCGCTTGATAATTAGTCCAGCCGCTCGCATGAAAAATGTAAATGCGGAACATGTCATCAATCGCATTTTGGAGATGGTAGCAGTACCTAGTGCAACTCGATGAAACTAAAAACTACATTAAAAAAGGCATTGCCTACTAAGCAATGCCCTTAATCAGCTCCCCAGAATGGATTTGAACCAATAACCTAGCGGTTAACAGCCGCTTGCTCTACCATTGAGCTACTGAGGATTATTCTACAAAATACAACCTCATGGTTTCTTAAAACTCAACCATATCTATTATACACCAAAAAGAGATTTTTGTCAAGTACTTTTTAAATATTTTTAAATTTTTTTTTGGTTTTCCAAAAATATGTGTGGTTTCCTAATGATTTTCAATCATGTGGTTGCACAATGGAGCGTCAAAGCAAGCTTTGACGCTCCAATTATCTTATCAAAAAACAGCATTGAACAGCCCTACCTTCTCCCAATAGAGAGATGGGCGTGGTGGTCTACTAATTAGGACGAACAATCGGCATATTTACTGTGCGATACATTGATGGCCAAATCACCTCCATTTCAGAAGAATTTTGATTGGGAGCAGTATATTGCAAAAATAACAATGGTACATCTTGCCATTGGTGCCACATAAATTCAGGCACAAATCCTCCCGCAGGATTATCTGACCGATAAGGAAATGTGTATCGCCCCGAGGCTAGTTCAACATCAGACTCTTCTAGTGCCTTGATAATCGCATCAGGCTCAAGTGTACCAGCTCGATTTATGGCATTTGCCATAAGCATTAAGGAATCATACGATTCAAAAGCATACGGTTCGGGCCACCTATCATTTATTTCCCGATATTTTTCCGCAAACTGAAACCCTATTACGGTAGCAGTCGAAGCCCATGGCCCAATTCTTGGTACAACCACAAAATTACCATCGGGGACTTCACTCCAATATGTTTCATGGTCTAGGGCTACTTGATTTGCCACCAATATAGTTTGATTATTTGGGGCAACACTCGCCTTAATAATTTGCCGTTCCAATATGTATGATGTTTCCCCTGTCACCTTAACAAAAACCGCATCAGGTATTGTTGCCAGTTTTTGTATATCGGCAATTACAGCCGAAAAATCATTGATGGGTAGGTCAACCATTATTACTTCGGGAGTAATCCCAAATTCGGGAAACCATTTTTTTACCTTCTCTATTTGCCCCGTACCGTAATCGGTATTTTCTGCAACAATCACAGCTGTAATGTTTCCATCAACATTATAATCGCCCACTTCAGCTAACCATTTTGCATCCATTTGAGCAGTAAAAGTTGAGGCAGGAGCAATGCGGAACACTTCAGGGTAACCTGAAGCGGTAATGTCATCGCTATACGTTTCGGCAAAAATAACGGGCGTGTGATACTTATGGGCAACTTCCATGATGGTCAATCCGACCGCACTGTGAAATTCTCCCACAAGAGCTACAACACACTCATCGGCAATCAGATGTTCAGCTACATCTGTTCCTACTTCAGGCGTACCTCTGGTATCACCAATAATAATGTGTACTGGTTTGCCAAGTATACCACCACTAGCATTGATATCTTCAAGGGCAATATTAAATGCTACCTCCATTGCCTGACCACCAGCGACGGAACCTGGCTGTGAAAGTGGTACCATCACACCAATCGGGATTTTTTTCACATCATCCACATTTGTTGCCGCACACCGACCTGGTATAGGAGTACTAACAGGTTCGGGAGGCGTTTCTTGCTGACAGGCAAATAAAGACAATGTTGCTACAATTAGCATTATTTGTAATAAAAAAGTAAATCTAAATTTTATCATACATTTCCTCCAATACATATCACAACTTTTTATGGTACGGACTCGGCTAATCCAGCAGGGCTGTTCAATGCTATTTTTTGACAAGATAACTTGGAGGGTCAAAGCTTGCTTTGACATGAACAAGCAAGCTTTTTCGCTCCATTGTGCGACCACATGATTGAAATTTGAGGATTGAGTTTTTTTCCTCTATTCTTTCTTTTCTATCCTTCTTCATGCAATAGCCCTCCCAATGCCGTTAGTCTCGGTTGGTAGTTGACTGTATTTGAAAACCAGATTCTTTCCGTGATTCTGGCCAGATGACATAATACTCACCATCAATGAATTGGGCGATAGACAGGAAAAAATATGATTCACCCACCACAGGGTCTGGTAAACTGTCCTGAGTATATTTGTATTCAGGCATAACGACCCCATCCGTATAGCTAAATTGTCCCGTAAATACTTTTGCTTCAGCAAATTCAGCGATAACTTCACTATCTAATTTGTCATGAAGTTTGTACGTTTCTTCTAAAATGCGAATGAGAAAATTGGTATAGTCATACATCACTCCTACTCTATCAGCAGGTAATTTACTATTTGATTGTTTTTTACCATTCTGATTTTAGGATACTGGTTATAGTTGGAATCGTAATATCTGCCTGACTACGTTGCTTTAGGAATGAAAGCATAAATGTTCCTCCCACAATTACGATGAGGGTAGTATCTTTTTCTTGAATTTCATCAAGAACCGCCGTAAAGTCATCATTATCAATGGGCAGATAGGCTGTGCCAACAATTGTCCAGTCTGACTCTTGTAAGTAGTTTTGCATGCTATTGCTAAAACTATGTCCCAAATCAGTATTTTCCGCTATGATAAAACTGCGTTTGGCTGTTGGATTCCAATCCCCTTCTGCAATAGCTTCTTCAATAGCAAATACATAACTACTATTTAATGCGTCAGGTTCAGCCCATCCTTTCAACCAATATTTATATTTTTCAGGGTCATCATCAAATTTTCGATTGACTAAGCTGCTTTCCCCAAGTGTAAAAAAATGAGGAATCTTGTATTCGGCAACAACATCCATGACGCTCACAGAAACGGAACTATGCCAATTGAGTAACCCCACTTGAACATCATGCTCTTCAATGGCTTTTCTGTAAGCCTTTACACCAGTTTCGGGATTTGACTGTGAGTCTATCCAAACTAATTCAATCGTGTAATCACCTATAGTATAATTCACTTCTTCAAATCCCATTTTAACAGCGGTTTGGATTAGTTCACCAGATAGGGCATTGGGACCAGTGAACGGACCTAGGACACCAACTTTCAACACCCTTTCCGATTCTTTTGCAATTTCGGTAGACGTATTTTTAATACCACATGACATTAGCATGGGAAAAATTAATAATAGAGATGTAAATATAATTATTTTTTGTAGATACTTCATTACTAAATCATCCTGATTGCATGTTATAATTTACATTGGAGGGTCAAAGCTCGCTTTGACATGAAAAAGCAAGCTTTTTCGCTCCAAAAAAATCATATAGAATATGCATCTTGCCCGCCTATGCTATAAGTACATTAGCCCAATATTTATCTAAATTCCAACGGAAACCACAATCAAGGCGAACCTCCATACGACTGCCATCATGTACTTCGACCAAAATATGCGTGCCATCATCGGTCGCCCATTGTCGCCCTACCGTAACAACAGTGTATATTTGTTCACGCCATGTAATTTTTTGAGGATGAAAATACCCATCATCCATAGTAGCTTTAACACGAATTGGTTCATTAATAAATTGTAGTTTGTTCATAGTCAATAACTGATAAATAGCTGTTAATGCGGCTTCAACCGAATTTTCTTTGTTGGATACTCGGTCGCCCGTCCAAACATATTTTTTGTACATAACTTTTTGTCGGGTAGCCAAACCAATATAAACTAAACCAACAGGCTTGTCAACTGTGCCACCATCTGGTCCAGCAATGCCTGTTATTGAAATTCCGTAGTCTGTCTTAAACAGGATTCGCACCCCAGTAGCCATGTGCTTGGCTACTTCCGAACTAACTGCTCCATATTCATCTAAGGTTTGGCTATCTACATTTAGTAGTGATTCTTTGACTTCGTTGGAATAAGAAATTACACCACCCATGAAAAAGCTTGAACTACCAGAAATATTAGTCAAACGATGTCCAAGTAAGCCTCCCGTGCATGACTCGGCAGTGGCAAGGGTCTGTTTTTTAGCTCGAATAATTTTTCCTACTTTGTTTTCTATTGATTCCATATATTTCACATAGTGCCTTACTTGCTCATTTGCTCAATCAACCATGCCTTACGAGGAGCCACAGTTTGTCCCATCAACAACTCCACCGCTTTTTGGGCGGCATGTATATCCTCAATTGTCACTTTAATCAAATGCTCATTCAAAGGGACAGGGTGATATATCGGCGAGTCATCTCCATTTTGTATTTGTGTCGATTCGGATTCATACTCAGCAATAATAGTCTTTGCATGTTTCAACTGTGCAAGGTCAACAGCAAACACAGTCTCACGCAATTGTTCAGGGTTCATTTCACCTAAACCCTTATAACGTTGCACTTCTGTTTTTTCCCCAAAGCGTTTGATGATTTTATCACGTTCATAATCGCTATAGGCATATATCTTTTTGCGTTTAGTGGTCAGTTGAAACAAAGGAGCCACTGCCCAAAATAACCGTCCTGCTGAAACCATTTTCCGCATCAACTTAAATCCCAATGTGAGCAGTAAAGCCCCGATATGTCCGCCATCCACATCGGCATCCACCATGATTACAATCATGCCATATCGCATATCTACTAAGGAAAAATCTGAACCGACCCCGCCGCCAATGGCACTTATAATGGAAGATACTTCGTTATTGCTCATGCTCTTATTCAAATTGGTTCGCCACACATTTAAGATTTTGCCTCGTATCGGTAAAATTGCTTGGTAGCGGCGGTCGCGAGCCAATTTACATGAGCCGCCAGCACTGTCCCCTTCTACGATATAAAGTGCGGTTAGCAAAGGATGGGTACGCGAGTCACAATCGGCAAGTTTACCAGGTAGATTGCTTACCTCTAAAATTGATTTCCGCATGATGGATTCCCGCACCCTTTTTTCTGCCTTGCGAGCTTGTGAAGCGGCTTGAGCTTGCTGAACGATTGCTCTGCCAAGCGATGGTGTTTTCATGAACGCTACTAAAATAGCGTTGTAAGCAACTGAGTTTATCACCCCTTGAATATAATCGGAGGCAAGTTGTGTTTTAGTTTGAGAGGTAAATTGTGGGTCAGGCATTAACAATTTGATAATCGCCGTTAGACCATATAACACATCACGTCCACTAACTGTTCCTTTCTTTAGCATGCGTTTTTCAGTGGCAAAGGCATTGATTGCTTTCGTCAAGCCTGCCCGAAATCCCGATACGTGTTTTCCGCCATCAGGAGTTGGGATGGTATTGACCGTAGAAATTATCAGCCCATCGCCATCTTCTAAATTGCTATGATATTGCAATGCTAACTCAATTTCAACCGTGACCTTACCCGCTTTACCAGCATCGACATTGATTTTTTCATAGACCTGCACTGGCTTTTCATGCAGTGGTATTTTTCCTTCATTCAGAAATTCGACCCACTCAATCAAACCTCCTTTGTAATGATATCGTTCGGAACGATAATCACCATGCTTGTTAAGTTCTCGTTTATCTTGTAGATCTATCGTCAGTCGAGGAATTTGAAAAGCAATCTCTTGCAAGCGGAGTGCTATCATCTCAAAATTAAAATCTGTCGTTTCTAAAAATTTGCCATTCGGTTTAAATGAAATGATGGATTGACTAAATTGGGTTGGGGAAGCATGCATTTTTATCATCGCTTCATAGCCTGCTTCTTTCATCTCGCCAAGCATTTGTTCATCTGTAGTGTATATCCGAACAGGCGTTGTCGGCAGCCCATTTACATGGCGTTGCCTATAGATTACTCCATCGCGGTGAACAGTTACAGTTAGCCATTCAGATAAAGCATTAGTCGCTTTTATCCCCACGCCATGCAAGCCCCCAGATGTAGAATAACTGCTACCAGCAAATTTGCCTCCAGTGTGTAGTTCGGTAAAAACTAATTCGAGGGTTGATTTTTCCTTTTCGGGATGAAGTCCAGCTGGGATGCCACGTCCATCGTCTTTCACGGTAATACTTCCATCTTCATGGATGGTTACCGCAATTAACTTACATGCCCCAGCCATTGCTTCATCAACCGCATTGTCAATAACTTCATAAGCGAGATGGTGTAACGCTTCAACTCCTGTTCCACCGACATACATGCCTGGACGGCGTTGAATATTTTCGGGATAGTCTAAACTTTGAATGTCCGATTCAGCATAACTGTTTGTTAACATAACTATTAATTTTGTTCTTTCATTTTGTGCGACCTAAAAATAAAAGGAGTTAAACCTGTTATTGCCCAAATAGAAATTACAACTTCAATTAGCTTAGGGTTGACTAGAGCCAGCCATATTTTTCCAAATATGTTCGGCAGCATGTCGGGAGAAAATGTGTACGATACGAAGGGCCATAGCCATGGCACAGTACCACCCATATCACACACCAAATGAGCAAAATATCCCAAGCCCCAACTCCAGCCAACTTTTTTACCCCATACCAGCCAAACAATCAATGTCGAAACTGAAAGAACGAGTAATGTATGCCCAAACATACGACCGCTGGATGTTAAGTGTAACACATAGCAAAGCGTCTTGTCAATAATATCAGGAAAAATTCCTGCAATCATCACCGGTGTGGCACTGGCATGTGTGTATCGGTGAAGCAATGCAGAAGTAGCAAGATGTCCATAAAGCATGTTACTGTGGTTTTCCTTCAGGATAAAAAATATAGCCACCTTCGCGGGTCTTATGTCGCCCTCGCCAAGTGTGTAAGTAGTGTGGCTTTGATGAATTTAGTTCAATTCGTTTACGGATGGAACCAATGACTGCATGCAAGTTGGCATCAGCGATATTATAATGATTCCAAGTAGCAAAAATTATTTCTGTTTTTTTGAGTTGTTGATACGGATTTTGAATAAAGAACTGCAACGCACTTTTTGCCAATGGGTCCAATTTTTCCAATAATACATTTCCTTGATAAACATTATTTTCTTCGGAATCCATATAAATCTTACCCCGCACATACTTGCCATTTATATGAATGTACGCTCTTAACAACTCATTATCAATATACCAAATCTGTTTATCATCAATGTCTCGCAGATAGCAAATTCGTTTCGCCGATAGCTGATTCAGAGTTGAATAATTATTTTTGGCTAGTTTCTGACATTCCTTTTTTATACTCCGAATTTTTCTCTTTGCCAGATTCTTTTGTAAAGATTGCTCTTGTAAAACCAGCACCTCAACTAAAACAGACCGTTCTTCCTGCGTTAGCCCTTCCCAAATTTCTTCCAATCGATGTTGAATACTGTGTTTTTCTAGTAAAACGGTTTTCCAATCAACCTTATCTTTATCCTTAGCAGATAGCCACCAACTACAAACAGCTTTTAAGAGAGAAGGATAGCCTCCGCTTAATTCAATAATCTTTTTAATAGCTGATTCAGAAGGAGGGGTAGTTGCCTTAAATGTTTCTTCATCAATGAAGCGTTTAGCGTCAGCTTCATTCATTTTTCCGACCCAACAAATATGTCTATCTAAAATCTCGTATAATTCTCCTGCGACAAACAAATTAGGTAGATACTTTGGATGCTGACGCATGCCGATGATATAACTTAGGGTGCTTTTGAACCCATCCCGAAAACCGCGTAAGGTATTAAACATAACAGGTGTAGCAAATTCACAAAAATGGTCAAATCGGTCTAAAACGAGTACTATACGAATATTATCTTTTTGAAAAGTATAGAATAATTCTCGTAATGCACTTTGTGATATAAACGGGTCTTTGGTACCGCGATTTTCAAAATAAAGTTTGCTAATTTGCAATTGATATTTTTCATCAAAAAGTGTACAATTTTCATGAAAGTCACGCAAAATGGTACGATAAAGAATGGACAAACTATTTTCAACAAGATTGTTTAAGTCAACTGGGATTAAAATTGTTTGTCCTTTAGAAGTTGGCAAATAATGTTGTAATGCTTTAGGATGATGGGATAAAAACCCTAAAAAATTGGATTTTCCTGAACCTCCTAAACCTAACACGGTACAACTTCTTCCTTCGGCAATCCATTTGGTCATGGTTTTCATTTCTTCTTTACGATAGGTGGGAGCATATTTATCCCAAGCACGATTAATGGTCATAATATTACCTCACTAATTACAGGTCAAAAAATATCTTACTATTTTAGCTGTAATTCGGTTTTTTGGCTAATTTTTACCCTTATCATGGGAACAAAGATGCCCCCCACCCTAGCCCTCCCCAGAGTGAGAGGAATCTTACTCCCCTTCTCCTCGTAGGGGAAGGGGTTGGGGGTTGGGGTCTTTTCTTTACTCCCCCCCAGCACCCCAGTACCCAGAAACCCAGAACCTAATATGAGCGGGAGCAACGGAACCCAATGATGTTGAAAGATACATCCGGATTCCTCCCGCCCCGATCCGGGGTACGCACATCGAAACCACTATAGCCCCAAGAACCGCCACGCAGAACAAGTATCACATTTGTTAAAGTTGTATCTTCGCGACTATCTCCTGGATTGTATGGATATGGCTTATAAATACTTCCCGTCCACTCCCAAACATTACCCGCCATATCATGCACGCCATAGGGGCTAATCCCATTAGGATAACTTCCTACTAGAGCAGTATCAGCATAACCATCATCATAATCTTTATTTGCCCAATCATATCCGCAATTTGTATCGTAGAAATTGACGCTATTGCCATCAAAAGTATTACCCCAGGGATATTGCCGTTCATCTGTACCGCGTGCGGCTTTCTCCCATTCTGCTTCCGTTGGCAATCTGCCGCCACGCCATTGGCAAAATGTGTTTGCCTGGTTCCAGTTTACATAAATCACGGGATAATTGGTAAATTCAGAGTTGCCATAATAATCATCACGCGACCATGAACCAGTATTTGATGGTGGCGTACATGTTCCTTCATCCACGCAGGCTTGATATTTAGCATTGGTCACTTCATATTTGTCAATGTAATAGCTATCCAACATGACCATACTCACTGGTGCCTCATCATCATACCAATTTTGTTGACAACCCTCTGGTTTATAGTACAACTCTTGACATGCAGCAAAACCAATATCAGGGTCACTGCCCATAGTAAATTCCCCGCACCAATAACGAACTTTTGCCCGTTTGACGTGGAGCCCGAATGATGGTAATTGTGCCTGCTTGCTGAATTTCATGTTTTAAGAATGAGTCTGCTTGCCGTTCGATGTAAAAAGTGTCCCGCAATTTAACCACACCTGATGGGTCATGTAATAACCGTTCAATGATACATGGGTCAATTTGTTCTAAAGGTGGAATCGGTTTTTGCTTATCCTGCCGCTTGACAAATTGTCCATCTTCGCCAAAAAACGCCAATTTGTCATTGATGGCTTTAAGCATGACTTTGTTACGTTTCACATCATCATGAATGTCATCTAACTTGTCATGCATTGATTCCAAATCAGTTTTCAACTCATCGCCAATATGCAACACCACTTGATGCAAGGTATCCTGTTTGATGAGCATGACCTGCTGATTTTGTAGTAACCGTTCCAAAAATAATCGCTGAAATGCCTTCCATGCCGCTTCATGTTCAGGTTGTTTAAGCAGTTCGCCGAAATGCTTAGCATGCAATTTAACTAAACGGTCACGGATATAAGAAACGATGGTTTCATCATAACCTGTCAGATATGCCTTAAACTGCATCTCAAATGAGACAAGCATGGCTGACACCTTGCTGTAGATTAGCAGCTGTTAATTCGCCGCCCAAACTTTTTAAGATTTCGGCGGAAATATCCTTGATAGGCTCGCCCAACATTCTAGCACCCGCCATGCCGAGTATGCTTGTTCCCAATGTGGCACCGCCAATTAGGCAAGCTGTTCCCATCAAACCCCATGCTAAATTTGTGTAAGAAATTTTCATATTTATCCGAACATTTATAGTATATCTAAATTTTGATAAAGGGGCAAATTTTTTGTTCTGTGGTGCATGATTCAAAATCTTAAAAACAAATTTTTGACAATAGGTGATATATCGGCTATTGTACAGCAAAGATAGTAACCGTTCAGCCCCCACCCTAGCCCTCCACCACATGGAGAGATGGGAATCTTACTCCCCTCTCCTAAGTAGGGGAGGGGTCTACTGATAAAAGGGGGAGTGAATGATTACCAAAGATAATACTAATTTTTAATTTTGTAAGGAATGATTTACTGAAGAGAAAAAACTATGGAAAAAGAACGTGAAATAACTGGTTGGGTAATGTACGACTGGGCAAATTCTGGTTTTTCAAGTACTGTTGTATCCACATTTTTAGGTCCGTACCTAGCAGGACTAATTGGTGTGTTGGGAGGTACGATACTTGTTTTTGGATACGCAGTTGAGGCAGAAGCTTTTTATCCGTACTGCGTTTCGATTTCAGTCATGCTCCAAGTAATCATGTTACCTATTCTAGGAACATTAGCTGATTACACCCCGTTGAAGAAACGATTAATGATGTCATTTGCTTATATTGGTGCCATCTCAACTATGCTTCTATTTTTTGTAACAGTTGATACAATCATGCTCGGTGGGTTGCTTTTTATCATCGCAAACTTAGCTTTTGGGGCAGCGATTGTATTTTATAATGCATTTCTACCTGATATTACCGGTCCTGATGAACGAGATTCAGTCAGTTCAAAAGGGTTTGCTTATGGATATATCGGAGGGGGCTCGGTGCTGTTTGTCAATTTGCTTATGTTCCAATTTATGGAAGATACTGGCTTAGCGGTTCGACTTTCTTTGGCAAGTGCAGGCGTATGGTGGCTTGTGTTTGCATATCTCTTTCCCCAACAACGACTGGTACAGCGTGAAACCGTATTGAAATTACCCGAAGGAGAAAAGTATTTCACATATAGCATCAAAGCATTTTGGGCTTCATTGGTGGAAATGAAAAATAAATACCCAGTGACACTTTTCTTTTTAGTTGGTTATCTTGTTTATAATGATGGTATCCAAACGGTTATTGCTGTTTCATCTATTTTTGCCGTCTCAGATGTCGGGCTTTCACCAGGAACATTAGTTCAAATTGTCCTGATGATACAATTTATAGCCGCAGCTGGGGCGATACTATTCAATAAATTAGCCGAAAGGATTGGCACTAGACGTACTTTGATTATCAACTTAACGATTTGGTGTTTTACTGTAACGAGTGCTTATGCGTTTGTTAATGAGCCATGGCAATTTTGGATTTTGGCAGTATTCTTAGGCTTGGTTTTAGGGAGTTCACAAGCACTTAGCCGTTCGCTTTTCTCACAAATGATTCCAAAAAGTCGCGAATCAGTCTACTTTAGTTTGTACGAAGTCAGCGAGCGTGGGACAGCTTGGATTGGTCCCCTTCTATTTGCTACGGCTGTTCAGTTGACAGGTAGCTCGCGTAGTGCGATTTTACCACTTGTCGCATTTTTTATGTTCGGTATTGTAATGCTTTACTTCACTGATGTAAAACGTGCCATCATCGAGGCTGGGAATGAGTTACCAGCAATTATTTAATGTGAGGAGAGGGTCAAGTCACATGGAGGTCAAGACTTGCCTTGACTGTCAAAGCAAGCTTTGACGCTCTCCAGCTTTGACGCTCCAG
>NBMH01000052.1 GCA_002084875.1 Anaerolineaceae bacterium 4572_78
ATTTGTCAATTCGTTATAATGACAATTTGTATGCCATTGAGGTGAAAAGTTTTACAAATCCCAAAGTGTTGAAAGAAGCAATCACCCAAGCGGCTGAATATGGTAAGCAACTAGGCTTAAGTAAAATAGTCCTAGCTCAGTTTGTGGAAAATATCCCAGCTGATTTTCGGCAAAAGCATGAGGTGATTGAGACGAATGAAAAAACAGGTGTGACGGTGGAAGTGATTTTTGTGGATGTGATTCAGCCGCGATAAGAAAAGGCCAAGACCTGACAGGTTTTTAAAATCTGTCAGGTCTGGTTGACAAAGCAATCTTTGACATGATGGCAGATGTCATGCGGCTACTTGGGAGTATCAAGCACAAGATATACATCCAAATCAACCCCACCTGATTGACTGAGAACATATTGTTTTTTCAGCTGTTGTACCTTGATTGCTTCGCCAATCATTTCATAAGTGGGACCATCAATATAAACTTCACTTTCGTCTCGCCCTCGAATTTTCATCTTGCTTAATTTACTTCCCATGTTGACGGCTGAACCGACCATAGCACCCTCTGCTCCCACTGTGCTAATTTTAACTTCATCTGTGCTGATGCCAATGCCCATGCCCGTCTGCATAAATTGGTGTGATTTGCTACGCCATTCTTGGCGTAATTCTAAATATGCTTGACGCATTTGCATTGCGGCAAACAAGGCTCTCATGCCCGCACTTGCTTTTGTTTCGCTTTTTTGTCCCTCGAATTTTCCGAAAACCGCCATGACACTATCGCCCAAACTTTTATCCATGACACCACCAGCATTGACAGCAATGGTCGACATGCGTAGCAGATATTCATCTAAAAAAGAAGCCATTATTTCAGGACCGACGGCATCGGTGATAAAGCTAGAACCATGCATGTCACCCATCAAAACAGTAACGATGTTTTGCTTTTCTAAAATTTCTTGCAGATAGCCAAAATCATAATAATTATTAATTGCTGTTCGCCGCCCTCTTTCTTTATCTTGACGGAGACGGTGGCTTGATGTTTCAGTTAATGCATGAGCAATGAAGGGAGAATACTGTGCGATATTATCAAAATCTACCCTATCTAATTTGAGAAGACGAGCCGCAGAAGCACACCGAATTGTTGCTGTACGAGGAATGTCTCTCAGAAGAGCAATTTCACCAAAGAAATCCCCCTCTTTGAGATGATTGATAACAATGGTTTCTTTTTCATGGGGTGACGAGGCTTGATTTTGAAACGACAAAGTTTTCCCTGTTTGGTACTCAATATCAGGAGCCACCACCTGAATATTGCCATGCTCAATGATATAAAATGAAGACCCTTTTTGTCCCATGTGGAAAACAATTTCACCTGCATCATATTCTTGTACTTTCAAGCGTCCAGCTAGTTGGATGGATTGTTCTAAACTCAATTTGCTAAGCAATGGTATGCTTTTCAAGACGTTGATGACTCCTGATGAAAATGCCTTATCAACTAGGTCAAATTGAGAACGGGCCTCATTCCAATCGGGTTTTAACTCAATGGCTCGCTGAAAAGTGGCACGAGCAGATTCATAGTCGTGCAGGATTTTCTGCACCATGCCCAAATTGTAGTAGTGATAGGAGTTGTTCGGCTCAAGTTGAACAGTGGCTCTAAACACTGTTACAGACTCTTCGTATTTATTATATTCAAAATAAGTAATACCAAGTTGGTTATAAGCATCCACAAAATCAGGGCGGAGATGAATTGCTTGGGTAAGATGCTCGATGGATTTATTGTATTGAGTGAGTTGTCGGTAAAGTGAACCCAATTCATACTGCACTTCAGCATTATCGGGACGTGATTTAGTGGCTTGCAGGAAATATGATAAAGATTCGGGATAGTGCTTGAGTTGGTAAGATGCCAAACCCACCGCAAAAAGTATGCCGAAGTGCTGACCATGCAGATAATTTTCTAACGCCTTTGCTACTACGGCAATCTCTTGCCCTGAATTTGCCAAACATTGAGCCGCTAAACGAATACGGGCATAATCACTATCTTGCCCCAAGATATTTTCAAAAAGTTCCAATTGTTTTTTGGAAATACCGTAAAGAAAAACAATAACCCTATACCATAGTCGCAAATTTTCGTAGGTGCTAATATAGGATTCAATTGGTTTATTTTGATACTGCAATGCTAAAGCGGCGAAAAACTCTTGATAGGTATAATGCGAAAACTCAACACATAGCGAGTCATCCTCTCCATGATAATGAATGATGCCGCTTGATTTTGTTGTTGCCAAAACATCATCGGCAGTAATATGCAAATTTGGATTGTTTTTTTGATAGGTAGTTATCACTTCTTCAAACAGGTTCAATCGTTCTTCTTCAGGATAGGTGGTCATTTCGTTTTCGTGCATCCTGAGTGCCAATTTTGCTAGGGCATGTTTACACAATTGTAATGGCACATGTGGAGCAATAAGGCTTGCCTTGTCTGTCAAACCAAGGTTTGACGCTCCTGTGATAACCTGCTCCAATAAATTATTGGTGAACTGTTCAAAGAAAAGCCCGCGATTTTTCAATGGGCTATCTGATTCTTGTTGGGCAATTTGGCTAAACATGTACAAAATTAGCGGGGTGCGAGCTAAATCAAATAATTGGTTATCACTGGCAATCTCACGAACTGTTTTCTTGCCTTGTTCTTCTCCCATGTAATTTATCAAAAAACATTCAATATCATAGCCCGTCAAATGTTGAATTAATGCCGTTTTAAAATCCCGAATTGGTACGTAATCCTGCACTCGACATGACATCACAAAACGATGTTTTGTATAAGCATGCACGAATTGCTGTAGATGTTGTTGATGGGTTTCATCATCCTTGACAACATCTAAACCATCAACCAAAAAAATAAATCCTGCTATCGGAAATTCATCTTGCTTTTGCCCATGTAATAACTGTTCTACTTTGGTATACCCCTCTCCGTCAGAAGTGATGGGTTGAGGTGGGGTCATCAGCCCATAATGATACAGTATATTTTGGATGAGATGTTCAATGCCGTCATGAGTTAAATTATGCAGGTCGATATAAATCGGCAGGTGAGGGAGTTTATTTTCGATTAATTGTTTATAAGCCATTTTGGTAAAATCAAGAGTGAGACGACGCAGTGCCGTTGTTTTACCTGCTCCTACTTCTCCTAAAATCACAGTTCGTTTGTCATGCTGAATAAGCTCAAATAAGTCAGTGGGTACAGGTTGAATTAATGCTCCTTGTTTGGCAAACCAACGAAGCGGCGACATGACTTCCGAAGGTACTTTTCCAAGTGCCTCAAAACGTTGTTGAGCAATATCGCCGAGTAGTTCTACAATTTTTGGGATTTGTGTTGCCATAGTTCGCAGTTGTGATTTGGTCAAGACAACACATTCGCAATCAGACACTGCTCGAATGGTGGCTGTACGTGGCACATTTTTCACCAATGCAATCTCTCCAAAAAAATCTCCACGACGTAAACTGCTGATAACTACTTCGTTGCCAAGTGCATTTGGCATAATCACATGCACTTCACCTGTTAGCAAGACAAAAGTTTCTTGGGTATGTTCCCCTTTACGAATAATAATTTCATCTGCTTGAAAGGTTTTTGTTTTAGGGAAGACATAACTTAATTGCATTAATTCATCATCGGTCAGAGCATGTCGCATGGATGTTTGAATCGTATCAGCCACACGAATAGCCCGCAAGGGCAGATATAGTTCATGCCAAATCGTGTAATTCGAGTCGTTGAGAATAGCATTGAGATACTTATCAACAGGCATAATCATATTGTCTGATTCCCTATTCCCTAATTTTTCCAAATATAAATGTGATGGAAATGTAATAAGGTAATTCTTAGCTCGCCAAAAAATATCAGCCGAACTACTCATTTGGCTGACGTGAATTGGTTGTAGCCAAATTACAAAAGGAGGTTCAAAACGCATAATTCGTTCACGATTTTGATTTAAGAAATAAAAAAATTGCCGTCTTTCGGCATGACTAAGTTTTTCCAAGCCATGCACAAATATAACAATGCGGTCATGTTTGTCACTTGAAATCGAGTCATTAAAATAAGGACGTTTGATTAATCCCGATAGGTGTTCAAACAAATTAAGTTTATTGTTACTAATTTCAACAGTTTGCAGATAGATTTTTTCTTTGCCGAGATAATATCTGAAATAATTAAAGAGGTGTGATTGTAAATCTAAGTCTCCGCAGTCAACAATGGTATCACAGCCGCGTTTAATTATTTTGATATATTCTATCAATGTTGAAATTTGTTCGGCGAAAGTTTTTTCTAATTGATTGAAAATATGTTTATTTTTTAACCCTACCGTCCCAAAAATTGTCAACCATCCACCTAGACCGAGTGAAATGGCACTTGAGTACGTATCAGCGATAGCATTATTTGCCATGTAAAATTGCCATAATGCCAAGCTCACACCAATCGTAGAGCAGATTGTCACCGCTAATAAAAGCCATCGAAGTGGCAAATTTTTAAACATCGGAGCAGTAATCGCTAAAATGACAGCGATGCATGCCACAATTGTTTGTAAGCGAAATTCGTCATTCATCAGCACACTTGGAGCCCACACGGGTGAAATGAGGGCTAATGTCATCGGAATAACCGTAAAACGTAATCCCCAATTCAAGAGCCAATGTAGCCCAAGTGTTTGATTAACTACGACCAATGGCACGCTCAAAGCGGTCACCGCTAATGGAAGTAGAAAATACAATCGTTGGATATGGATTATACCCAAACGTACATCTGCTAAAAATTTGACATACTCTGCTAGATGAGGAGCAGTCAATTGCAACACTGCGGGCGAACGATATACCCAAGGACTGAATCCTGCCCCAAGTTCTAATGTAAGTAAAGAAATTATAACTAATACGCCTAATCGATTCATGTGAAAATTGACGTACAAACAAGATGTCTGGTTTCATAACTAACTGCACAAAATAATAACATGAACACATCTGTTTGTCAATAAATCACATTCTTTTGTAGACCTCAACCCAGCCACTTCCCATGCGAGGAGAAAGGGGGCAAATTCCCCTCTCCCTGTGGTGGAGGTGTTAGGGATGGGGGCATGAACGGTTACACAAAATTGGTATTCGGAGACACCGTTTGCTTGAATGTCTTGTTGTGGATATACTAGGCATTGGTTAGCATGAATGTCACTTTTTGGCAAGTGTACTATAGTTTAATATTATAACTTGGATTTCAAACAGTAGGATATTATGAGGTAATAATATATGAAAGCAATTGGTTTTAACAAACATGGCAATATTGATAAAATGACACTCCTAGACATTCCCAAGCCAAAGCCTGCTCATGGTCAAATCTTAGTCGAGATGCAAGCAAGTGCCTACAATCACTTAGATGTTTGGGTGCGCGAAGGTTGGCATGGGCTGAAACTAGCCATGCCTCATGTAAGTGGTAGTGACGGTGCGGGTGTTGTGGTTAGCTTGGGCGAAGGAGTCAATGATATTAAAATAGGAACACGTGTTGCTCTCGACCCTGGTATAAATCGCTATCAGGATGAATTTACCGCTAGAGGCGATGATAGCATAAGTTTCGGCTATGTTATTTTAGGAGAGCATGTATCAGGAACGCATGCCGAATTTATGACCCTACCCGCCGAAAATGCGGTACCGATTCCTGACCATGTTTCCTTTGAAGAAGCGGCAGCAGCTGGATTGGTGTATCTAACTGCTTGGCGAATGTTAATTCATCAGGCAAAATTACGAGTGGGACAGTCAGTATTGATTATCGGAGCAGGTGGTGGAGTTAATAGTGCCGCCATTCAAATCGCTAAATTAGCGGGCTGTACGGTTTATGCTACGACTAGCACCTTAGAAAAAGAAAAACGTGCTAAGCTATTGGGGGCAGATGTGGTTTTAAATTATGTAGATAATCCTGCATGGTCACGCACCTTGTATAAACTGACTGCCAAGCAAGGTGTAGATGTGGTGGTAGATAACGTCGGGGCGGCAACCATCGCTAATAGCATTCGTGCCGTCAAACGCGGCGGCAAAATTGTCCTTGTCGGGAGTACGAGCGGACCCATGACTAAAATTGATTTACGCCTATTTTTTACCAAGCAAATCAGTCTCATTGGTAGCACAATGGGAAGCCATCATGACTATCGTACAGTTATGAATTTGGTTTTTGAAGGCAAGCTAAAACCTGTTATTCATACCGTCATGCCTCTGGAACAAGGAGTCGAAGCGATGGCTTTGTTGGAGCGTGGGGAACAGTTTGGCAAGGTGGTTTTAAGTCGTTAAATTTTAAGCAAATTTCAGGAATCACAATGCTTCTAAGTCTAAAAACAAAAAGAGGCATTGTTTTCAATGCCTCTTTTTTCTTCACACAGGCAATCCAACCTCTTGGAATGCCTCAAATGTTTGTGGAGCAAACTGCTTATCTTGGAGTAAAAAACCAGTTTTGTTTGTAGGATATTTCATGTGAATATCGAGCAAATCAGCTAAAACAAACAAAGTATATGGGCATGCACCAGGAATATATTTTATAATAGTATCCATGCGGTTGGCAATTTCTTTGCGTGTAAGAGAACCATAATTCCCTCTAGTACTGAGCAATTCTGAAAATAGATTCAAGGTGTGTTCTTCTAGTTGGGGAATATTTTCAATAGCAAATTCAATTATTCGCTTAATATATAATTTCTTAATAGTGTCAACAGATTGTTTAGAAGCCATGATGTATCTCCTTTGTAATTTGTGGTGGATAAGCTAGAAGCATGTCGCACATGTAACTGTGAAAAGTGCTGTGCTAAAGTGCAAAAATCCAATCCCCTGCCTTGAAAATAGGATTTTGCACTTTAGAACGCCCTTCCAAATATTTAATAATACATTTTTATTTTAACATGGTTAATGGCTATTTTCAACTGCAATATTGCGGAAGTGCCATAGTCAATATTATTGAATTTTATTATGTGATAACTTGGGGTTTCTTGGAGTGTCAAAACTTGGAGCGTCAAAGCTTGCTTTGACGCTCCAAAAGGTTTAATACGCATTTCTATCAATAAAGACATTGACAGCCGTTTTTAGCATGATTTTTATATCCAGCCAAATTGACCAGTTTTCAATATACCACAAATCATATTTTGTCCGTTCGATGATTGATGTATTTCCTCGCAAACCGTTTACTTGAGCCCAGCCTGTAATGCCTGCTTTTTCACGATGTCGTTCCATGTAACGTGGAATGCTTTTCCGAAACTTTTCAACAAAAACAGGACGTTCGGGACGAGGTCCAACAATGCTCATTTCACCGATTATCACATTAATAAATTGAGGTGTCTCATCAATTGAAAAACGCCGAATAAATTCGCCTAGCTCTGTTTTGCGTTTATCGTCTTCTGTTGTCCAAACGGGACCAGATTTATCTTCTGCATTTTCCCGCATGGAACGAAACTTAATCATCTGAAATGGTTTGCCATCAAGCCCCATGCGTTCTTGAATATAGAAAACAGACCCCTCAGAATCAAGTTTGATGAGTAATGCTACAACCATCATCATGGGGGAAGTGAAAACTAGAAAAAGGCTACTAAAAATAACATCCATGCCTCGCTTGACCGATAACTTCCAGCCGCGTAAGGCAATATCTCGTACCGAAAGCAATGGTAAACCGTTTAAATCATCTATGGAAACTTCAGTAGCCATGATTTGAAATACATCAGGGAATATCTTAATCGCCACATGCTCTCGTTCACAATCAGCGATGATGTTTAAAATCTTCTTTTGGGAAATTTCGGGGATACCAATGATTACTTCATCAACATGGTACTCTTTAATTAGATGGGAAATGTTTTCTGTATCTCCTATTACTGGCACATTTAAAACGGATTCAATTGTATTATAATAACTAATCATACCCACTACACGATAACCAAGTTCTGGCGAATGTAGAATCCGTTGTAGGATAACTCGTCCGACATCTCCTGTCCCCACAATTAATACCCGACTTTCGCCCCATCCTTTTGCCTGTAAAAACCAGCGGACACGGGCATGCAAAACTCGCCCAAGTATAGTGAAAAGAATGGTCAGTATCCAGACATAGACCATCATCAAACGGGGATAATCTAAGTGGTTTTTGTAGATGAAGGAGATGAAGGCAAATGCCATGACAGTTGCCACCGACGCTGCCCCAAACACATGGTAAAATTCATCGAGATGTGATAAAGAACGGCGTTTATGATAAAGGCGATAGAAGAAAAAAATGGTAATAACACAGGCAATTTGAGTCCCAGCCATTCCCCAATAGGTACTGAATTGGTCAGAGATATCAATGTATTCTGTTTGCAAACGTAGACGATAAGCAACGTAAAATGCTAATCCTGTCATGACTGCATCGCTTACAACAAGGACACCTTTAAATAACGAGGGAGCTCGTTGTTTTAAGTTTGAAAGTATATTGTCTGAAGTATGATGTAATTTTTGTGTCATAAAGATTCTTTGGTTAAAACAAGAAAGGTTTTCGAAAACCTTTCTTGTTTGACCATTACATGCGGATTTACCATCACCGATTATTTCATCATCGGAATCTTAACGCTATGTTCATGAGCAAAATCAATTGCTTGCTCATAGCCTGCATCAACATGACGAGCCACACCCATGCCAGGGTCGGTAGTCAACACGCGGGTTAATCGTTGGGCAGCAGATTCTGTCCCATCAGCGACAATAACTTGTCCTGCATGGATGCTATAACCAATTCCTACACCACCACCATGATGTATACTCACCCATGTTGCTCCATTGACAGCATTAACAAGTGCATTGAGTAGGGGCCAATCGGCAATGGCATCAGAACCATCTTTCATATCTTCCGTTTCACGATTGGGGCTTGCCACTGAACCGCTATCAAGATGGTCACGCCCAATAACGATGGGTGCCTTAATCTTGCCCGAAGCGACCAGTTCATTAAATTTCAAACCTGCCTTTGCTCGCTCTCCATAACCAAGCCAACAAATCCGCGAAGGCAATCCTTGAAATTCGATTTCTTTTTGTGCCAGGCGAATCCAGCGAGTCAGATGTTCATCTTCGGGGAAAAGTTCTAAAATTGCTTCATCGGTGACGTAAATATCTTCGGGGTCGCCTGAAAGTGCCACCCAACGGAACGGACCCTTTCCTTCACAGAACAAAGGTCGAATGTAGGCGGGGACAAAACCAGGATAATTAAAGGCTTCTTTTAAACCGTTATCATAAGCTCGTTGACGTAAATTGTTACCATAATCAAAAACGACACTGCCCTTTGCTTGCCAATCAAGCATAGCCTGTACATGGCGAGTCATTGAGTCAAAGGAATGTCGCTGATATTTGTTAGGGTCTCTTTGGCGTAATTCAGCCGCTTCTTCAATGGTGAATCCAGATGGAATGTAGCCATACAGGGGGTCATGGGCAGATGTTTGGTCAGTGACCACATCAGGCACCACTCCACGCTTGACCAATTCGGGCAGTGCATCGGCTGCATTTGCAATTAAGCCGACAGATTTTGGTTCTTGTTTTTTGAGAGACTCATTAATCCAAGTCATTGCCTGTTCAATATCATCGGTTATACAATCAATTTGTCGTAATGACAAACGCCGTTCTGCTCGCCGACGGTCTACTTCCACGAATAGTCCGACTCCTTCGTTCATCGTTACGGCTAATGGTTGGGCTCCTCCCATTTCACCTAAACCTGATGTAACAGTGAATTTTCCTTTCAAACTTCCCCAGCCATGCTTGCGAGCTAATGAGCCGAGTGTCTCATAAGTGCCTTGCAAAATGCCCTGTGTACCGATGTAAATCCAACTACCAGCAGTCATTTGACCATACATGATAAGTCCTGCTTTTTCCCATTTATCGAAATTCTCTTGAGTTGCCCAAGCAGGGACAATGTTGGAATTAGCTATCAAGACACGGGGAGCATTTTCGTGAGTGGTGAAAACTGCCACTGGCTTACCCGATTGGACGAGAAGTGTTTCATTGGGTTCTAAATTACGAAGAGATTCTAAAATCGCATCAAACGCCTGCCAATTGCGAGCCGCTTTACCTCGCCCACCATATACGATGAGATTGTCAGGGTCTCCTGCTACTTGAGGGTCTAAGTTATTTTGTAGCATGCGATAGGGTGCTTCAATTAACCAATTTTTACATGTAAGTGTTGTGCCACGTGGGGCTTTTATTTGTCTTGCCATTTTTTCTCCGTAGAACAGATTTCTAGTCTGTTTACAATGCTACGGACAAGATGTCCGTGCTCCATGTTTAAGACAAATAATACAGTACAGGAAAATAAATGTCAAATTTGTATTAGTTCTTTCTTAAATTTTTGGACGTTAGAGATACAAATCATGGGGTATAGTTAATTTGTTTTGTTTGGATTTTGTGGGTGGGTGATTTTGTGGTATAATGGATTTAATTATTTTTTGATTTGAAAGGTGCTTTGGCACTATTTCTTGCAAAGTCTTAACAAGACATGTAAAAAATCTATAGTTGATTTTTTATTTTAAGTTGGGTATTTTATTTTGATAAAACAATTTCAATTCCAAGACATGTTATTGGTAGCACATTTACAAACAAAAGGTGTCATTTTAAATTTGGAGGAGCGGTTTATTAACCGTCGTTCTCCGTTACAATCGGCTCTGTTTAATAGGATTTCACCAACAAAATATGACACAACATTTATTTTGAGCATGCCTGATGAAACGAATCAGCTACATGGGGTAGTCCAGACTCGTACCAGACATCGTAAACCTGAACAAGATGTGATTTTTATATCACCAGTATTAGCCCCTGGTGATGGAAGCCATGTAATTTGGCAACGTCTCCTAACAAATGCTTGTGTAAAAGCAAAAGAAGCAGGTATTCATCGGGTTTATACACGAGTTGATGGTACCAGTGATGAATTTCAAATTTTTAAGACTATCGGATTTTTCCCCTTCGTCCTGTCTTGCGAAGACAAAGAGAGCTTGACAGGTTTAAGTTGCAACAGCTATATGCCATTATCACACCACCCCAAGTCCGAGTTGCTGAAGGATTACCTGAAAAGCAATGGCAAATTCACAATAATCTTCTTCCCTTTCTAAGACAAAACAGGGGCTATGTTTGGGAATACGATGAAAAGATTCTTGCTGTATTTCATGTGCTTGTCGGCTCAAGGGGGTACTGGTTTAAGATGCTGGTTCATCCTAATTTCGTGGAATATTCAAAAGATTTAATTTTAGCTTTACTGAAAATGCTTAACGTGCTTCAGTTAGATAATGTTTATTGCACTTTGAGGACGTATCAGTTTGAATTAGAACCTGCTTTGGTCGCATGTGGTTTTAAACAAATAGCCAGCCAAATTGTGATGGTGAAACACATTCCCGTTCGAGCTAAAGACTTTTTGCCTCAATTTATCGTATCTGTTGGTAAACAAGTTGAGGTTAAGTCGGCGTTACCCATCAAAAAGAGATTTAATTCTTCTTCGGCGGTGATGCGATTAGATGGTGCAGTGCGATTAGATGATATAGTGCAATCAAATGATGTAGATAGTTAGAAAAATTATGGTTTAAATCCGTTGTTCAAGTAGGTGAAAAAAGAATAAATGCAGTTAAAAATCACAAATAATATTGACCTGCTTCTCGCTGTGTTTCCTGAGCATATTCGGGATACTATCATGCTAACAGGCGAGATAGATAACCTTATCGAAGTTGTTCTTGATTTGGGACGTGTACCATGTGCCTACTTCGATAAAGGTGAGGTTGTTATTTCAGGAAATGAAATAAATCAAAGTGACATTGATGGTGTTGTCACGCGACTTGGTAAGTTCATGGGAGATAACCGAGCAGGGATAGAACGGACTCTGCACCGCATATCGTGCATTCGCAATAGGCAAAATAAAATTATCGGTTTGACCTGTAGAGTAGGGCGAGCAATCTATGGCACGATTGACATTGTTCAAGATTTGTTTGAAACAGGAAAAAGTATTCTGATACTTGGTAAACCAGGGGTCGGTAAGACAACCTTGTTGCGAGAAGCTGCCCGAATTTTAGCCCAAACAAAACGAGTTGTTGTCGTTGATACATCCAATGAAATTGCAGGTGATGGGGATATTCCCCACCCAGGTATTGGGCGGGCAAGGCGAATGCAAGTACAAAGCCCTGAATTACAACATCACGTAATGATTGAGGCTGTCGAAAATCATACCCCCGAGGTAATTATCATTGATGAAATCGGTCGCATTGAGGAAGCAGAAGCAGCTCGGACAATTGCCGAACGCGGCGTGCAGTTAATTGGCACGGCACATGGTAACAGTCTCGACAATCTTACTGTCAATCCGACATTGGCTGATTTAGTAGGTGGTATTGAGAGTGTTACTCTATCAGACGATGAGGCTCGTCGGCGTGGCACTCAAAAAACTGTTTTGGAACGCAAGTCACCGCCTACTTTTGACATCCTGATTGAAATCCAAGAACGTGATGTGTTGACTGTTCATCATGATGTAGCAGAAGCAGTTGATAACTTACTTCGTAACAAGCCATTTTCTGTAGAAACTCGACAACGGGATGATGAAGGGCAAATTTCTATTAAACAGGAAATAGGGAACAAGCCCAACATGAAGGAAAATTATAAATCACGCCAACGTAACAGCATAAGTAATGGGCGTGATAGTGATGTTCATTACGTCGATAAATCAATTGGGCAGTCATTCGACTTAGAACCTGAAAACATGGCAGAACTTCAACCATTGCAATCAGTAAATGCTTATGTATATGGTGCAAATCAAGGACGTTTGCGAACTACTGTTAAAGCCTTGCGAGTACCCTTAGTGTTAGTTGATAACTTAGAGAATGCCGACATAATCATAACTCTTAAAAGTCAATATCGTCGTAAGCCACCGCCTATCATCAAAGCAGAAGAAAACAACATGCCCTTATACATTTTGCGTTCAAATACTATGCCGCAAATGCAATCCTGTTTGATAGATATATTTTCGTTGCTACCTGAACAAGTAGACTCCCTTGCTGTGGCTATGCGTGAAGCTCGTGACGCTATTCGTAAAATACTTAACGGGGCAAAGAGCGTCGAATTAAGTCCACAAAGTGCTAGGGTTCGTAAAAAACAGCATGAAATGGCTCGGAGGTCAAATTTGATTTCTCACAGTCATGGGCATGACCCGCAACGGCGTGTGCGCATCTATCGGCACTAAGGCAGGATTGCTCAGTGCTAGTTGTAGGGGCGTACGGCCGTACTATTCAGGGCTGTTCAATGCTATTTTTTCAGGTAGAACATGTAGGAATATGGGACACATGTCTTATCATCGTGTAGGATTTGTGCCATAAATCCCTACATATTCTGTTAAAAACAATACCCCATGGATGAGATTGAGGTACGAAATCTAATATCCTATTTAGCATTGAACAGCCCTAGGCACTAGGGATACCTGTTGATTTATCCTGAATTGCCATGATGAGATTACTTGTGTTTGTTTAGTTCAGTGCAATCAATTTGCAACTTATTGGTTTTGGGTATACCATGTTTATATCTAGTTTAATGGAGCGAAAAAGCTTGCTTTTTCATGTCAAAGCAAACTTTGACGCTCCACCGAGCCTGACAGCATCGGTTGGTTTTCTTACCTCGCTTCCGATAAATATTATGAATAAAAAAACAGGTATATCGAAAGGAACTATCTTAATTGTGGATGACCTTCCCGAAAACATCCATCTCTTAGCAATTATGCTAAAAAAACAAGGGTACAAAGTTCGCAAAGCAATCAATGGTTCAATGGCATTGATGGGAGTGCAAGCAAGTCATCCTGATTTGATACTGCTTGATATCTTGATGCCTGATATGAATGGTTATGAAGTTTGCCAAAAATTGAAAGCAGACCCAGCAACGCATGACATACCAGTAATTTTCATTAGTGCTTTGAACGATACAATTGACAAAGCAACTGCCTTTTCTGTGGGTGGGGTAGATTATATCACCAAGCCATTTCAAGATAAAGAAGTGGTGATGCGAGTTAAAACTCATTTGACCATTCATCACTTGCAACAAGAACTTCAGGAAAAAAATACTCTATTACAACAAGAAATTATTGAACGCAAACGTATAGAGAAAGAACTTACCTACCTTGCTTATCATGACCTGCTGACAGGATTGCCAAATCGAACTATGTTCATGGAACATTTGGGCAAAGAATTAGACCATGCCAAGGAAAACAAAGATTATTTATTTGCTGTTCTGTTCCTTGATTTAGACCGTTTCAAAATGGTTAATGATAGCTTAGGTCATTTGGTGGGAGATGATGTGTTAAAAATTATGGCAAATCGGCTGAAAAAACATATCTCATCTAAAAACATTATTGCTCGACTAGGTGGGGATGAGTTTACAGTTTTGTTGCCAGATATTAAAAATACAATTGAAGCTCGACGCTATCACTAACTGCTAGTATAGGTATTACACTTGGTACGGGCAGATATGAACAAGTCGAGGAATTATTACGTGATGCTGACATTGCCATGTACGGGGCAAAAACGAGTGGTCGAGCCCGCCATAAACTGTTTGAAGCACAACAGCATATTCACGCATTGGCAAATATGCGTTTGGAAAGTGAACTCCATCAGGCAATTGAATCGCAACAGTTTCACGTTTATTATCAACCTGTTTTATCCCTGACCGACAATCGGATTGTAAGTGTTGAGGCTCTGATTCGTTGGCAACACCCTCAACGAGGGCTGTTAGAACCAAGTGAATTTGTGGAAATTGCAGAGGAAACAGGTTTAATCGTCCCTATAAATGATTGGGTACTTCGCACAGCCTGTATTCAAACCAAAACATGGCATGACATGGGTTATACTCATTTACAATTATCGGTTAATGTTTCAAGTCGTCAGTTTGAACAAAAACATTTATTGAAGTTGATTCAATCTATTTTCGAGGAAACGGCTTTGTCCCCACACACACTTATCCTAGAAATTGTTGAACAAACAGCATTAAAAAATGTGAATATGATTTTGGAAACAATGCTTGATTTGAAAGATATGGGAATCCAATTTGCCGTAGATGATTTTGGTATCGGTACTTCAATCGGACTCTTAAAACAATTGCCATTTGACATATTAAAAATTGACCAGTCATTCGTAAGAAGCATGAACAAGAGTGATGCGGCTATTGTAGTTGCCATCATTGCGATGGCTCATAGTTTGCAATTAAAAATCATCGCCGAGGGGGTAGAAACAAATACACAATTGGAATTTTTGCACTCACATCAGTGTGATTTTATTCAGGGTTATTTGATCAGTCGTGAAGGTTACAAAACGTCACTTTTCAATGCTATATTTCAAGCGAACCCACAAAATGAGTTTATCTCCTTCCTCGACTCGTTCCCATTGAGCAGCAACAATATTTATTTCCTCGCGAGTACCATCCCCTATAGGGTAATCCAAGAAAACTTCACGCCCTTCTTGCCAGGCATCATCACAACGTTTAACCAATTTTGCCCCATTCAACGACCTCATTTGTACAAGTGCTATTTCATTGGGGACATGTCCCTCAAGAATACTGTAAGGCCACCAAATTGGCACATCCAAAAATTTAGGTGGAGGTCCTTCCACAATTGTGATATATTCAGGACTATATTCCATGTTTTGTTTTTCCTTTGATTATGAGAAAAGTCCGTAAAACCCAATCCATTTAGGGTCGGGTAGTTGGCATACAAACAGACAGTAAATCTATATTAGCATGAGTTGACCAAAAAGCAACAATGGGAGTAAACTCCATTTCATGAAACAAACCATCTTTCGTCAGTACAGCATTCGAGGTCATGCCAAACATGACTTCACTAATAAAAACATTGAATTAATTGGACGGGCAATTGGCACTTACTTTGCTCGTCAGAAAACAAAATCACACCTTGTCATCGGGTATGATGTGCGACAAAGTTCACCTCGTTTGAACCAATATCTGAAAACGGGGTTAATGGCTACAGGATGTGATATTACCGAACTTGGACTTGTGCCTACTCCCGCCTTAAATTTTGCTGTTGATTATTATCAGGCAGACGGGGGAATCATGATTACTGCCAGTCATAATCCTCCTCACGATAATGGATTTAAGCTCCGTGCTGATAAAACGCTAATGGGAGATACCATCCAAGAATTTTATCGGATAACGCAAGAAAACCAGTTTATTCATGGCACGGGAACTACTCACACAAAAGATATCATGCCTGTTTATTTGCAGGCTTTGCAAGAACGATTCAATCCGAGTCATCCTTTAAATATTGTCGTTGATGGTGGAAATGGAGCGGCTGGTCAGACAATGGTAACGCTTTTGCAACAGCGAGGTCATCAGGTCATCCCAATTTTTATCGACCATGACGGCACATTTCCCAATCGTTCTCCTGACCCGACCAGTCCCAATGCGTTGACTGTTGCCGCGAGTCATGTGCGTGATAATCAAGCAGATTTTGGTTTTGCCTATGATGGGGATGGGGATAGAATCACTCTCATTGATGATAAAGGAAACGTCCATTTGGGTGACATCATTTTAATGTTGTTAGCACGCCATGCGTTGCAAAGTGGTTCGATTAATGTCGTGCATGACATTGCTTGTAGTCAGGCTCTAACAGATGACGTTAAGGCACATGGTGGCGAAACTTATGCGGCACCCGTTGGATATGCCTTTGTGCATAACAAGATGCATGAAGTGGAAAGTAAACTCGGTGGAGAAGCCGCTGGACATATATTTTGCATTGACAACTTATTCAAATTTGACGATGCCTTGTTAGCTAGTGTGAAATTGATAAACTATTTAACGACTCAAAAAAAGCCCATGTCAGCATTAATTGCCGACTTACCCCATTATTACACCTCACCAAATTTACGAATGAACTGTGCTGAATCGGAAAAGAAAACCATAATTGAAAAATTGATTCATCGGTATAAGGACACTTATCCAATTGATACCACTGATGGAATAAAGATTTTTTTCCCCGACCCCCAACCCCCTCCCCTACAAGGAGAGGGGAGCAAGATTATTCCCCTCTCTCCATAAGGGGGAGGGGCTAGGGGTGGGGGGCAGGGCTGTTCAATGCTTAAAGAGGATATTGGATTTCGTACCTCAATCTCATCCATGGGGTATTGTTTTTAACAGCATAAAGTAGGGATTTATGGCATAAATCCTACACGATGATAAGACATACGATTGGAAATCACAGCTACGGATTCAAAAACTCACAGCACAATAAAATTAACTTTATGTTGCAAGGAACAAAGAACAGTATCATTGGGCACAGGTAACATGCGTTCTTCGACAGGAGTTAATGGTTCGACAAAACGCTCTCGTTTTAACGATTCACTTTCCAGTCGTTCCTTCAGTTGTTTTTCTGTCAGTTCTGCATTTTCAGGAGCTTCCTCATCAGCAACAGCAATTGCCGAAGGAGGTAATTCTCTATCTGGTATGACTTGACGTTGACTCATTTTTACATCTAATACATGCTTAACACCAGGCACCATTTGAATCAAGGAATACAATTCGGCGACATATAAATCTCGCCCAAAGGGCCATCCTTCCCAATCTCTCATGGTGAAATACGAAGGAGGTTCGGCATTATCAGGCAGGAATGGAGTAATAAGGTAACGCAAACTGGTTTGTATCCGTTCTTCAACAACATCTTCGTCGTAGTGGTTTTCTAACACAACATTTACCTCAGCCTGAATCCCGATATAATTTGCTTCTCGAACAAATAATGTTGTCGTTACCAAACGATACTCATCTACATAAACTCGAATTTTATTTTTTAGGGCATCACTCAAGCCTAGTCGTGATAAATCGAGTTCATGAACCGTATCGCCAGCTACTGGAATGATGAGAAGCTCAACCATGCCAGGTGGAATTGGACGCGTGCCAACATCGGGAGCATTAGCTTTCACACGGGCTACAGCTCGGTCAGCTTTCTTGGCAAACAGTTCATAATCTTCTGCGGTAACGGCTCGTCCTTGAGTTCGTAGCTCACGTCTAGCCCGCATCATCAATTCCTCCATCGTTTCAGAATCACGACCATTACTAGCTGGAATTAAATTAACAACGCGGTCGATATACGGTATTGCTTTCTTCATGACCTGAATTTGATTAGATGGCACATTGCCCGCGATACCTCCACCATAACGATAACGATTGATACGAACCTCTCTGCCTGCTTCGGGAATACGACCGTACTGGCGGGTAGTGCCATCTGGTTGACGAATACTCGGTCCAAAAGCAACTTCGCCCGTTGAAAGCACTAGAGTATAATGACGGTCAAAAATCGTTGATTTTGAAAAATCAGGCACCTGTTTCCATTTGACAAACACAATGTCATCGCCACGTTTTTCCTCTATCTCAACACTATCGTCTGCCTCAAGAGGCAATATCGGAGCATTTTGTAACTGGAAAAGTTGATGAGGCTCACCAGTACTAACCCCCATTCGTTCTTCGTAAACATAAACGCCATGCGTAGCGTAGGTGGTTGCTCCAAATGAAAAGGTTTCAATAAATGTAATTTGAGGGGATCTATCATACATGCCTTGTCGCTTGTCACGTGGTTCAAAACGACATCGTATCCAAAAGGCAATTCGTCCTAAGACATCATCAGGCTCAAGGTCTAAAGGCAAAATAAATGCAATCATGCCTTGCTCATTATTAAATCCACGTGTAGTATCCTTCTCGCCTGACCTTTGACTGGGGAACAATTCCTTCCATTTCCCATTTCCAAGTGAACATTCCCAGACTAAGGGAGGGTCTTCGGGACGAATACCTGTTCCTTTCTCAGCCATGACACGGAACGACAAAGCTAAGATATGCCCGCGAATATTTTGTTCCATGTCAAAGCCTAGATAAAATGTATCACCAATCTGTGGTTTATCATTATCAAACGGTTCAAAAACCTCAATATGTTTCTGTAAACGTGGTAAATAATTACGATGAAAATCTTGGATTCGCCGTACTTGAGTCAGTCTGGCAGGAATGACTGTTAAATCTTTATCAGTGGTAAAAATGATTTCAGGCTCATCAGTAAGCACACGCGTAGCAATTTCAGTACCTTTTGGAATGAAATATCAGGCACTTGATTTAGCCGATAAACAATCATTTCAGTCATCCAAGCAAAAAGCTCAATTAGAGTAATGCCTGGGTCGCTGATATTATAATCTGTCCATTCAGGACAATAACGAACAATACGCCGTCGGGCTTCGTCAACAATATCTGGTTGAAATCTAAGGTCATCCAAATTTGGTGCAGGTAGGGACATAGATACTCCTCTAAAAATAATTATCGTAACTCAAAACCAGTAGGTGTTGTTTCTTGACCACATGTTCGACAGATAATGAAACCTGCCCAATAGTGTTATACCAAAAAAGGGTTAGTTTTGTGAATACCATAGCTGGTTTAAAATTACAATTCTTACCCTTAGCAAGTATATTACCCTTTTAACTGAGTTAAAAATCTATGCTTTCGCAGGTAAATGTCTCCTCGACAATGTTAGCCGTAGGTTTGAATGTCAGCAACACTGGCTTAACCCCTTTAAACCTGTTTAATCACTGACCGTAGAGGGCAAGGCTGGAGAAGCACCCTGCCGTACCTGTTGTAAATAGAAGGGATAAATAATACTTCTTTCATCGTAGGAACTTTTGATGGTGTATTTAATTTCGACCAAAACACCACCGTCTATGCCAGGGTCGTCTTGCACATTTACTCGTTGCAATTCAATGCGCGGCTCCCATTGTACCAATGCTTTGCGAACGTTATAGGCAAGCAATTCTTTAGTCGCGGCAGTACGCGGTTCAAAAATAACATCTTGTACACCACAACCAAATTCAGGTCGTCTTACCCGTTCGCCTGGTCGCGTTTGCAAAATGATGAGAATAGCCTGGTGGATATCTTCTTCACCTTTTGCCAAAGCAAGTTCGCCACGAGGATTGACATGCAAGGGATATGCCATCCCTTGTCCAAGAAATTCTTTATCACGAATAGTTAAATCTTGCATGCGTTACATTTTATCCTCCAATTAGTACAGTTGGGAATCCCATTGCAATCGAGTCAGGTGGACCAACACATGTTGCCATATCACCCATACGAGCGGCCGGTTGACCACCAATTAATACAGTGAAGCTTCCAAGTACAATCGGTCCTCCAACATGGGGAACTGGTCCCGTAAACATGGGGCAGGTGTGCATATCTCCCATGCGAGCGGCAGGTTGACCTCCAATTAACACAGTGGGAAATCCCATTACAATGACCCCACCGTGTGTGGTTGGGTCTCCCATTCGAGCAGCAGGTTTTGTCATGATTTTACCTTTGTTTAATAACTAAAATTAGTTATCAGATTGATTATTTAATCATAACATCATTTGGGCATACATGCAAATATGCCCGTGCATAATTTCTTAGTAACTGCTTACCACCGCATGGCTTGGGATTTATGGAGCGAAAAAGCAAGCTTTGACCCTCCAATTTATCTTGTCAAAAAATAGCATTGAACAGCCCTGCCCCTCTCCTTGTAAGGGGAGGGGTCGGGGGTGGGGTCTAGCGAGGGAGAGTGAATAATTACGTGGAATTTAAGATAACAAGATTAATTTGCCCAAAAAAATTTTTTGTGCCATACTTTGACAAAGAAAAATTATTAGTCTCGCAATTGGAAATTGCGACAATGAAATTAAAAGATATTAGATGGACAATAAATATTGGCAACTTGTTTTTAGTATACTGATTAGTACTGTATTACTTAACTTGGGAAATTGTTTGCAAGCCGTTTATGCCGCTCCCCCTGTTGAACATAATGATATTCTACCGATGTCATGGAAAACATCTAGCGATGAATTGAGCATCGCCCTTATATCCAAAAGTGAAAATATAGCTTTAGGTAGTAGGGCAGTATTTACAATTACATTAAGAAACAAAATCAACCAGCCAATAAATACAATTGATATTGTTTCTATTTTACCTGACGAAACAATGTTTGAAGTGGCATGTTCAGATGAATGTGTTCTCCAATACAGGAACATTAATGTGCATGACCCATTTTCAGGAGAGGAAATCAATATTAAAAGCACTCGTAGCATATCATGGCATATTCCAACTATCATAACTCATGCGAGAAAGGTACTAACCTACACAGCAATATTGAAATGTCAGCCAAATAATGCCTCATTAAAAACAACCGCCTATTATGTCTACCCAATAGACCAATATGGACATAACGCCGTTGGTGATACAGAACTTCAAAACAAAATCTTTGACCCATATTCCGTCAAGGAAGGTACATGGTTATCTCAGGGTCCATATTCATGCCAAGCACCAGTCAATAACTATGAACTGGATTGGGGAGATTATGACCATGATGGATTTCTTGATTTAGCAATTGCCTCGCCAACCTTAGGTACTCATATATTCCACAATCTTGATGGAGACAATGCAGAACACAAAGCTGTATTGAGAAAAAGTGTAGGAGTTCGTTGGCTAGAAGTCATTACAGATAATGATACACTTGAACTCCTTACAGTCGGAGAAGCAGATAGCTTTGAAGAATTTGATAATAATCCTGGAGTCAATTATATTTATAGTCTAAATCAACAAGGTGTTTTTAGTGTAACTCAAAAATTCTATTCTGAAAATACCCTGTGGCGGGCTGCCCCAGCCGATTATGATGGGGACGGCGACATGGATTTAGCGGGTATCCATTATAATCAGCAATTTCCATGCTCTGTTCCCTTATACAAAAATCGTGGCGGAGGTGATTTTATTTCTGATGGATGTATTTTACCTTATGAGCCTAATTCTGAACAATACTATGCTAATGATATTACATGGGGAGACTTTAACAATGATGGCTACCCCGATATTGCTATCGGCGGTAAAAACTTCTTAACCGTATTTCAGAATGTGGATGGGCGTTTTCCAGCTAGCCAAAGTATTGCCGTAACCCCCATTTTTACCGATGCGAATTATCGTCCTTTTGACTTGGCATGGGGAGATTTCAATCGAGATGGTTATTTAGATTTAGGTGTTACGTTTCGCAAGACTCCTGAAATTCGGATATATCCAAATAACAATGGTCTATCATTTGGCACCCCCATTACCATTTCCATTGCCATCCAATCAACTGCTGTGATAGATTGGGGTGATTGGGATAAGGACGGCTTTTTAGATATTGCAGTTTTGGGTAAAGAACTTGAGATATACGGTTATGATTCTACCTCAAATCGTTTCACAAAAATCATGGAAAATATCAAATCTGTATTGCGAGACTCCCAAAATGGAACCTCTTATGCCATTCGCTTTTCTGATTATGATAATGATGGCGATTTAGATTTATCCTTTGGTGATGATAGAGGTGTTCTTCAAATTTTTAGAACACATGGTTCTGTTTGGTCCGAAAAAATAAGTGTTCTTAATGATAGGCGTTATCCCGAATTTAGCAGCAATCCCGAAAATAACACCATGCTAAAATCTGCCGAAAGTATTGCTTGGGGGGATATCAATGCTGATGAAAAACCTGATATTTTCTTAGGTGCGGCTGGTCCGACAAATGAGATACTTTCTTACGGAAGTTTTGCTTTTTTGAATGAGGAAGATGCCCCCATTTCTTTTGGGGGAATTGGTCCGCATGTAGTTGCACTCGGTGATTTTGACATGGATTATCGCCTGGATTATGCACTCGGCACTAATGATGGAATTCTGATTTATCCTCATAATAATGCTGTTACCCACCTTTGGCCCTACACAACAACAAGTTTTAACCCTACGAATGTACGTAGTTTGGCATGGGGGGATAGCGATGACGACGGGGATTTAGATTTATTAGTTGGAACAAAAGGATTCGATTATATCCTAGCTAACAAATTTGATGAAGAAGAACAACTATTTAACTTAACACCCGTTTGGACATCAGACAATGAATTTGATACTCAAGTGGTTGCTTGGGGCGATTTTAATCGTGACCGTTATTTGGATTTTGCAGTGGGCTATCACCAACAAGGAGTCCAAGTCTTTTGTAATAATCGTGATGGTACATTTAGCCAAGTGTGGAGCCAAGAAAATGACCATAATGATTTCCTTCTTTTCCCATGCATCGGAGATGACTGTGAACCCCATGATACTAAGGCATTGGCTTGGGTTGATGCTGATGGTGATGGGGATTTAGACCTAAGCACGGGACATAATATCGGGTCACATCTTTGTTCATATTCGTGGGGAATTTCTCCATGCTCAGGCAGAGACTTAATCTATCAAAATATGGTTTGCGATGAAAAAAAATGTGACCCCAAACAGCCGTTTGAACCTGATGATATAAGTTGTCAAGATATTCCTAACCTTCCTTTTGAACTTCTTGATTGGACTATAGAATTTAGCAAAACAACAGCAATGGTTTGGTCTGATTGGGATGGCGATGGCGACCTCGATTGGATAATTGGTCATGATGGTGAACCTGATACGGTTTATATCAATAGTCTTGATAGAGGTGATCCTTTTCATATTCGCTGGAAATCTTATGAATCAAAACCTACCAGCGGCATCGCGGTTGTTGATGTGGATGGTGACGGTGACGAGGATTTAGTGGTAGCTACGAAGGATGGTAAAAACGGTATTTATTATAATAACAATATCACTCCTCCTGGCACAGGTGGAGGAGTATTAGCCTCGTCATTCAGCACTTCATTGCCAAACACACCCCCTTCTGTTGTGATTAAAAAAGTAGGTTCATCAGGACTGGGATATGGATATGCCACCAGTGAAATATTATCTGGTCCACTTGTCCCAACTGTCACTGTTAAATTTAAGGTCTATGACCCTGAAGGTGATGCTGTCTTAAATACTGTTTTTGAGTATTCGATTAACGGCGGGGTTACATGGCATGAGGCGACAGGTATAATTAGTCCAACTTATATTAACAGAACTAGGGCATTTACTGAAACTGTAAATGGACAAGATGCAGTTTTTTTGTGGGATGCTCAACAAGACCAAGCAATTGGAGATAACATTCGTTTTGCAGTACGCATCTTACCACATCTTGGACCCGTTGCCAATTATACGAAACTATCAGGACGCACAGGCATGCACCAATTCGGACGTATTTCTGCCACAAGCCCACTTTTTAGAGTACGCGGTACAACATGCTTGTGGCCCGAAGAACCATTCATTCACATAATCACTACACCTGACAATAGCGAAGATACTTATAAAGTAGGTACATCCATTCAGTTTGTAGGTGGTGTTGAAAGAGGAAGCGGTGTTTTAGATTTTGAGTGGGATTTTGGAGATGGTACTGAAAAAGTAACATCGCATTCTGTTCAAAATACATCTTCTTTTCAAAAGACAACATCCCAAATTTCCAACCATGAATTTGAGCGAAATGGTGTATTCAGAGTCAGATTAACTGTAAATGGTGAGTCTTGTCCTATTTTCAAAGAAGTTATCGTTACTAAAATAATAAAAATCGGTACAGGCTTTAATCCGTTGCCGATATATTTACCACTTATCTTTAAAAATCATTATGGAACGCCCCCAATAGGAACGCCTACCATAACACCCACGCCTACCGCTACACCTGGCAAAATTTATTACGAGACCTTTGACGACAAAAATAGTGGCTGGTTTGAAGGAAGTAGCCCCACAAATGAAGATTGTATATCGTCATATCGTGATGGCATGTACGATGTAGAATTGAAAACGGATGGGGGCATAAAATCCTGTTTACGTCCTGCTCCTGAATCTGCTGAAAGCCGCTACGGTACGTTTGACGTGGAGGCATATCCTTTAGCTGGATTGGCAAATGTTGGTGATTTTTCTTATGGAATTTACATCAATGGTGATGGAGGCGATGAGTATTACCTCTTCGTAATCTACCCAAATAGTAATTGTGATTCGGGAGGAGATTGGATTTTGTACCGTCATGATAATGATAAATTCAAGGTATTAATTTCGGAGACATGTAATCCCAATGTTAAGCGTGGCACAGGCTCTCAAGCAAAAAACATGTTGACAATTCGGCATATTTCAACTGGACAGATTGATTTATATATCAATCAACAATGGGTAGGCACGCATACCGATTCAGACCATTTAATTGGTACAAAAGGAATTAATTATGATAAAACATACCTTAACTCAATTAGTTCATACTGCTTTAGGTACCGCTCAACAGGTCGGCGATTTACCTGAATTTGATTTACCTGTTATCAGTGTTGAGCGACCAAAAGATAATAAACTTGGTGATTATGCTACTCCAGTGGCTCTGGGGTTGGCTCGATTTGCTCGCATGAATCCCATTAAAATTGCGGACATCATTACTAAACACATGGGTAAGCCTGACTTTCTAGCTGAAATATCAGTGGCAAGACCTGGCTTTATCAACTTTCGTTTGACTACCGATTGGTTGACTCAACAAGTATCTCGAATCATCCAAGCAGGCGATGATTTTGGTAAGATAAATATCGGTCAGAACAAACGAGTCCAAGTTGAATTTATCAGTGCTAACCCCACTGGTCCCCTTCAATTTGGTTCGGGGCGAAATGCCATTATCGGCGATGTCTTGGCAAATGTGTTCTCGGCAGTGGGTTATGACATACAGCGAGAATATTACATGAATGATACTGGTAATCAGACATTACTTTTTGCTCAAACATTACGCTCACGTTATGCCAAATCACTGGGCAAAGAAGACCGTTTTCCATTTCCTAAAGACGGCTATCCTGGTGATTATCTAATCGAAATGGGACAGAAATTAGCCGATAACGTGGGAACAGCCTATCTCGATTTAGCTGACAATGAATCCATTGCTACATTTCAGCAGGAGGGCTTGAATTACATGGTCAGCCACCTAAAAAATGAAGTGGCAACCATGAACATTCATTTTGATAACTGGTTTTCTGAACGAAGTTTATATGATGATGGGACATATCAAAAGATTTATCAGTATTTGCAAGAGCATGACCAACTAGTTAAAAAAGATGGGGCAGTTTGGCTAAAAGGAAATGAAGATGATGAAAATTATGTGTTGGTTCGCTCTGATGGACGACCAACTTATTTAGCTAGTGACATTGCCTACATGTATAACAAATTGGTCACACGCAATTTTGAAAAAGCAATTTATATTCTTGGGGCTGACCATCATGGCTACATGTCGAGATTAGGGACTGTTGCCCAAATATTAGGTTTAGACGAAGAACGAGTTGTCATCGTCATGTATCAACTTGTTTCCTTAGAACGTGACGGAAAACAAGTCCGCATGGGAAAGCGTTCCGAGTTTGTACCATTGAGTAAAGTAATAGAGGAGATTGGAGTGGATGCCACCCGATTCATGCTACTGACACGCTCAAGCGATAGCCAAATGACCCTTGATTTATCGTTAGCAGTGCAAGAATCTAGTGAAAATCCTGTTTACTATGTGCAGTATGGACATGCTCGCATTGCCAGTATTTTTCGCAAGGCTGAAGCAGAAGGGGTTTCCATGAAAAACGCAGACTTGTCACTTCTCACCAATCCGAGTGAGCTTGATTTAATTCGTCATACGCTACGATTAGAGGAAGTGCTAGAATACATAGCCTTGACTCTTTCGCCAAACCATCTCACTACATACGCTCAAGAACTTGCCACTGTTTTTCATCGATTTTATCATGATTGTCGCGTTATCAGCGATGACCTTGCTCTTAGTGCGGCTCGTTTAAGTTTGGTCAAAGCTACTCAAATTACCTTAGCAAACACGTTACGATTGATGGGCATGAGTACACCCGAACAAATGTAGCAGTTTCGCTTTTGGTAAATTCTCATAGAGATTTTTAATTGTACACATACAAATTTGTCCGATTGAGATAAAACAATTAAAATCAATTTGATTTAATATTTTTAATTAGCTGAATTTTAAAAGTTTGGCACTAGTTTCAAAAAAGGAGAAGGGAACACTGTGATTGATGCACTTGTCAATATTAATTTAAACCGAACATTAGACGTTCCGAAAACAATTGAATCAATTGAAAAAGTGAAGGATGTCGAATGGGTACGATTGGTAATGGGTCCCGAAGATGTGATTGCCTACCTAGAAACTGCCAATTGGGTAGCATTAGAAGATGCCCTATTTGGTATCAGTGAAATAGAAGGTGTGACAAAAACAGATTCGCGGGTGATGTTCCCCAAAAACTTAAAGAAAGGAGAAAAAAGCACTATGGCTGATGCACTGGTCAATGTTGATATGGACCGTGGTAAAGATGTTCGCAAGATTCTTTCTCAAATAGAGGAAACCAAAAATGTTCAATGGGTGCGTCTGATAATGGGACCTGATGATGCGGTCGTTTATGTAGAAACACCTAATTGGGTTGAGCTAGAAACCACGTTATTCGATATCAGTGAAATAAATGGTGTAATCAAAACAGACTCACGGGTGTTATTCCCTAAACGGGAGTAAAATTAGCGAGTTAGTGAGGGTAAGAGGCAACTCTGGATAGTGTTAGATTCGCTATCATTTTGCCCCAACCATTTGATTTTTTGTAAGTGGCGGCAAGGAAACCAAACCTACTCACTAACTCCCCCGATATTCTCTCGCCAAATCTGCTCGACTAACTGTGTTCATGCCGCGGTGGACATCAATATGGATAATTTTATTTTCGTTGTCATTGTTGCGGATAACCTCTTTTCGCAAGGAAATAACGATTTGAGAAGCATCACGCACTTCTTTAGCTGGGCGTGGGTCAGCGATGATAATTTGGCTTGGGATTTCCAATAAACCGCCCATTGCTCGGCGGGCGTTGATAATGCTCAAACTCTTAAATGGCTCATCAAGGAGAAGCGGCGGTGATGTTTGCCATACAGGTCTTCGATGTAAATCGTCCTCTTGAGGCGTGATTTGTTGAGCTGCAAAAAGTAGCCCACCTAACAAGCATGTACTCGACATCTCACGTTGCCCGCCTGACATACGAGGGTCATTCAATGGACGGAATGATTGCCCATCGTCGAATTTAACTCGTAGCCACACATTGGGGATAAACTCGCTTGTATCACCAAAATTCATCATCTCTTTTGGATTCAGCATGTTCAAAATCAACTTAAAACGTATATTCAACGATTTGCCTGCCTCGTTTGCTTGATTTTCGACAATTTCTGTCGCTAATTCCATTGAACGTTTCAGCATATAATAACTTGTTTCAATACCTTGCAATTGACTTTGATACCCTTTTTCAGCTGCTTCCAAATTGCGTTGTTTTTCGGCGATATTTTGTTGCAAGCGTTCGTACTCATATACTGCTCTTTCGGTCAAGTTCTCGCCACCAGTAATCGCCTGACAGATTGTCTCATGAGTGTTAATTTGTGTTTCGGCATTGGTGTATGTTGCTTCAGATTCAGCCATAATCTTTTGCAAAACGTTGATTTTCTGAGCAGGCAACTCCTCAGACTCACCAAATTCATTATCCTTACCAAACTCATCAAGTTCCTTAATTCGTTCATTAAGCATTGTCTGAATTTGCGAAATATCAATCGTTTCCATTTTTTGCAATTCGACCTCATGAGCAAGAAACTGCTCGGCGGATGCTCGGATTTCTCGATGTTTGATAGCCGCATCAACTACAGTCTGCTTAAGGTTTAGCTTATCTTGGTTTATCTCATTGGCGAGGGTAATCTTTTGACTGTTTAGGTCATTCCATTTTGCATTAAGTGTTTCCGACTCTTTTTGTTTTTTGTTGATTTGTTTCTTAACTTTTTCTAAACGAAGATTGATTTCAGGGAGTTCTTTTTTTGCCTGGTCATATTTCATTCGCCGTTGAGCTAACTTCTGATAATATGCCATGTCGGTTTCCAAACGGGTACGGTTGACTTGTTGTTTTTTTAATGCATCTCGTACTTGCGGCAAACGTTGATTCAAATCATTAAGCTGTAATTTTAAGGCACCAATACCACAATAAAGTGGGATTCGTTGATGAGAAGATGTACTAAATGCCCGTTTGCCATAATCGGAAACCAAGCCTTTTTTGGTAAAGATACGTCGTCCTTCTCGTTTAACCCGCTCGACTTCATCGGCTGCTTCTGCTCGAATTTGACGACCTAAATCGTTGATATGCCCCGCCCAATGGTTATCACTCAAGTACATGATTTCCCAAACTGTTCCTTCATCTTCATTGGAATTGTCATGGCGATGGATAGACTTGGGGGTACAGATACCAGGACGATAACGCAACTGCTCCACAATTTTTTGAGCGGTATTAAAATCTTCTCGATAGACCATCGCCCAAAATCGCCGCAATCCCAAGTATTCTTCGATGGGACGTTGCCAGTCCTCATCTCGAATGCTCAACACATCAGCCAAGAAATTATGAGAAATTCCTTCGGCATGTAACGATTGACTAAAGTTTTGGACATAATTCGGCAAATGACGATTTGTTTCCTGATTTTCGACTTCACGAATTTGGTTTTCGATTTTATTTACATCTTCTTGAGCCCGCCTTTCATTAACCAATGCTTGGGTGTATTGGGTTTGCAATTCGTAGGCTTTGCTCTCCCATGACTGAGCCGTTTGACTTAAGATTTTCTTTGAGGTGTTATCAATTGTACCTTGATGAAAGATTTGATATTGACCAATTTTTGCCTCTTCTTGATACAATATGCGTAAGGCATGATTAAGTTCGTTTCGTTCTTCCTCATTTTCAGTGATAGCATGATTAAGCTGTTCCAATTTGTCATACTTTTCAGCGTTCACCGATTCAAATTCATCAATTATACTTTGCAACTTAGTTAATTCGTTTTCAGTTATGGCTCGTTCCACTTTATTGAGACGCATGCTTACCAAATAGTAGAGAGCTTTATGCATGTTGTATATTTCTTGAGCTTCCAGCAATTCCGACTCAACCTTAGCCAATTGCAAATAGCGATTAGAACGGTCTTCGGCTCGTTTCAAAGCAGGTTGCAATGCTTCTAAGTCGCCCTGTTGAATTTGAATCTGCTCGTACTGTCGAATTAAATCGAGCCGTTTTTGTTTGTAATCTTGTTGTTGCTGTTCCTGACTGGCGATTTCGGCAATCCGATTGAACAAATCGCCTTCTTTCATTTCAGTTAAGGCAGTAATTTGTCCCTGTTGCATAGCTCGCCGATACACCCGCAACACGCCATCATTGACACCCATGCGACTCAACAAAGACAGATATTCATCTCGTTTTTTCTTTGTACCTGTAGGAAATGGGAGCGGTAAATTATGCTGACCATTAATCACAAAAAATGTTGAGGCTCGACCTCGTTCGTATTTACGGACAAGGGTTAATACATCGGCATCATAATACATGGGTTCATTGCGTGTCCCCCAAGACATGTCGCGGGCTTCCCCGAAATGACGAACCGTAATCGCCACCATCATGTCGTTATACCCTTCACGAACAATGCCTGATGGAATTTTGCGGTCGTCCACCTGTCGAGAGCCACCCAATACATAATAAACACCTAATTTTAAGGTTGTTTTGCCGATGCCATTTGCCCCATGCAAAACGGTGACTCCTAAATTATTAACCGCTATGTGGCTATCTTTTCCGTTATTGTAGGACGATGTTTCACGAAATAACTGATGTAGCAAAATAGGGCTTGCAGAATTACCTAATGCCCCAAGATTTTTAAACTGTATGCTTTGGATAATCATGTCTGTTTTCTATAGATACAGAAGTGAAATAGCTTTAGCTATTGTTGCAAAAGATAAATTTTTTGCACCTTTTTGAAATTAGTTGACATAAAATTAACTTTACCACAATATCACATAAAGTCAAGTTCTAACAGTGAGCTTGATAGAATAAACATGGCTGTGGTCACACAATGGAGCGAAAAAGCTTGCTTTTTCATGTCAAAGCAAGCTCTGACCCTCCACTATTAAGCGATACGGCTCATGAAAATACAGCACCATTCACTACGGATTTGTCTATTATAAATTTTTTTGGTACAATGGCAAACATCAATAAACGTGAGGTTATAATTTGAACATCGTCATGGATGCCATTATCTATCAAATGCAGGCTTACGGGGGGATTTCGCGGCTTTACAACGAAATTCTGCCTCGCATGTGTGATATGGATAATTCGTTGCATGTTACATTACTAACAGATGGAAAGTGCTTACAACCATTGCCTAAACACCGTAACATTCACAGGAAGTTTATCATACCACCCGTTCATTTTCTGCTACGTCCTGGTCGGCTATGGAATCGAATTTTACCGCAGGCGAGAAGTTTAATGTGGAAGGCATGGCAAGGAAACGGTCAAGGGCAAATTTGGCATTCCACCTATTATACCTATCATACTTCATGGAAGGGTAAGCAAGTTATTACTGTCCATGACATGATTCATGAACATTTTCCGAACTTATTATGTAGAAATATTGATATACAGTTTAGAAAAGAAAAACGTCATGCAATTCAAAATGCTGATGCTATAATTTGTGTGTCTCAAACAACATGTCGAGATATTCAGCATTTTTATAATGTCAATCCCGAACATGTTTATGTTATCTATCATGGATACAATCCTATTTTTGTAAAGAAGCCGTTAGATATGCTTCATCAAGCCATGCCTTTGCAAAAACCTTTTCTGCTTTATGTGGGTGAACGAGGTTATTATAAAAATTTTGACCATCTCATTCAGGTTTATCAGCGATGGGCAGGACGAAAGGATATTAATCTTATTGTCATTGGCAAGGCATGGTCAGTTGATGAAAAGTGCCGTTTAGCCAAATTGAAAATCCAAGATGAAGTACATCTGCTTAATAATGTTGATGATGAAGGATTGTGCTATTTGTATAACCAAGCAATTGCTTTTGTTTATCCATCTCTGTATGAAGGGTTTGGTATCCCGCTTTTAGAAGCAATTGCCTGTGGTTGTCCTGTCATTGCTTCTCGTATTCCCTCAAGTGTAGAAATAGCCGACGACTGTCCAATTTATTTTGAACTAAATCAGGATGATAGTTTACTTGTAGCGTTCGATACTGCCTTGAATGAAGGGCGAAACTCACATCGAGTACGAATGGGTCTTGAGCATGTGAAACGTTATTCATGGCACAAAACGGCACGACAAACACGAAATGTGTATGATATGCTTTAAAAGCACATTACAAGTGATAATAATACAGGTAAAGAAAAATGTTAAAACTTTTATTGACTCATCCACTCATGGTGGGTTTGGATATTGATAGCCCTGAAACAACTCATCTGCGGCGGCATATCATCCAAGAAAAACAATTCTTACGTAGGATTTACATCGAGTGGTATACCAGTTTAGCATACACATTGCCCAAAGGTGATAAACCTATTTTGGAACTAGGTTCAGGAGCAGGTTTTTTAAAAGAGGTCATCCCTAATCTAATCACTTCTGAAGTATTGCCAACTCGACATGTAACCACAATTTTAGATGGATTGCATTTACCATTTGCCGATAACCAATTGCGAGCAATCGTCATGACTGATGTATTGCATCACATTCCACAGCCTGTCCAATTTTTACATGAAGCTATGAGATGTGTTGAACAAGGCGGAGTTATTGCTATGATTGAGCCATGGGTTACCACTTGGTCAACTCTAATTTATCAAAACATTCACCATGAGCCATTTCGCCCCGAATCAAAAACATGGGAGTTTCCTTCAACGGGACCTCTTTCAGGAGCGAATGGAGCTTTGCCATGGATAATGTTTGTCCGAGACCGAGAACAGTTCCAACATGAATTTCCCGATTGGCACATGATGACCATCAAACCCATGATGCCATTTCGCTATTTAGTTTCAGGCGGAGTCTCCATGCGGAGTCTCATGCCTAGTTGGAGTTTTGAAATCTGGCACTGGTTAGAAAACCAGCTAGAACCATACATGCACCATTGGGCAATGTTCGCTTTGATTGTATTACGGAAAGTATAGTTTAAAATTGGACAAAAACGAAAAAATGATTATTCTACAAACATGGGTACAAGATAAATCTTTTGCATTCAAATTAAACTTATAACAAGGATGATATTTTATGGGAATTGAATTACCTTCACTTAATTTTGGGGCATTACTCCCCGTTATAATTGTTATTCTCACCAGTGTAATGGTGCTAATTTTTGATTTAGCTTTAAGCGATAAACGCCCGCTTGGTTGGATTAGCTTCGTGGGCTTGATGTTTGCTGGGGGAGCAGGCTGGATTCAACAAAGCATGGAAGGCTTTGACCCCGCATTTCAAAATATGGCGATTACGGATGGGTACACCCACTTTTTTAACCTTATTTTTGTTGTCGGAGCAGGGTTATCAGTGCTAGTAGCATTAGGCTATCTTGGCAAAAAAGGATTGCAAGGCGGGGAATATTACGCCATGCTACTTTTAGCTACAAGTGGCATGATGATTATGGCGGCTGGCACTGATTTGATGATTATCTTTTTGGGATTGGAATTAATGTCTATTTCTTTGTATGTCCTAGCCGCGATTAATCGTTATAGTCGTGCCTCATTGGAAGCAGGGATTAAATACTTTTTACTTGGTGCTTTTGCTTCTGCTTTTTTCCTGTATGGCATTGCCCTAATATACGGAGCAAGTGGAAGTACTAACTTAAATGGAATAGGTGAAGGCTTGAAAGCAGTTCCCAAAGGATATGAAGCCTTACCTTTATTTGGTTTAGGATTGCTCATTATCGGTTTCTCATTCAAAATAGCTGCCGTACCGTTTCATTGGTGGACACCTGATGTTTATCATGGGGCTCCAACTTCCGTCACGGCATTTATGTCAGTTGGAGCGAAAGCAGCTGGATTTGCGGCACTCATTCGTGTTTTAACTGTATCATTTGGGTTTGATGGTTCGATGTTTGCCGACAATTGGCATGTAGCAGTGGCAACCTTAGCTGTGTTGACCATGACATTGGGTAATTTGACAGCACTTGCTCAAAATGATGTCAAACGAATGTTAGCCTATTCAAGCATTGCACATGCAGGGTATGTTCTTGTGGGCGTAGTTACTGGCACTGAACAAGGAATTAGTGCCGCATTATTTTATTTGATGGCTTATGCTTTCATGAATATTGGTGCATTTGCTGTGATTAGTGTTTTAGAACAGCAAGATGCTATTGGCACAAACTTAGAAGAATATGCTGGGTTAGCTGGGCATCATCGTGTATTGGCAATGTTAATGGCAATCTTTATGTTATCTTTAATGGGTTTTCCCATGCTCGGTGGGTTTTGGGGAAAGGTATATGTCTTCCTAGCAGCCATTGAGGCTGGTTGGATTGTATTGGCAATAATTGCAGTTCTCAACAGTGGCATTGCGGCTTATTATTATTTGCGTGTGATAGTTCACATGTACATGAGTCCCGTAAGTGATCAATCCCACGCCATTAATCTCAATTCTGCTATGCAAGTTGCTTTAGGCTTAGCCGCCTTCGGGACCATTTTACTTGGTGTAATGCCAGCTCGTATCATGGATTTGGCAGCTAGTAGCGGTTTATTTGGCTAAAAATCAATAACATGGTCGGACAAGAAAGATGTTTGAAAATCTTTCTTGTCTTAACCATGAAAGATTCTAAAAACCTGTCATGTCTAGCTATGGAAGTTATTTACGACCGGTTTCTATTTTGCGGCAAACTTCTCGCACCACCTTTGCAGCAAGAGCGTCTTCATGCTTGTTGACAAATTCAATGACTGGTTCTTTTTCCCGTTTTGCTAATTCTCTTAATGCCCATGATAAAGCCTTAATGACCATATCATCTCTATCGTCAATAACGAGTTTGCAAATTTTCAATGTTCGTGCTGGCTCACCTGTTCCGCCCCTTGCTTTTTGGTTTAGGGCAACAGTACAGACGATAGCCGCTCTTCGCCACCACATGTCCTCAGAAGTTGCCCATTCCTCAATGGATTCTTCAGGTATCTGTCCATCTCGCCAAGCAGGTCCGGCTAATAATCCAGCAAACGTATCAACTGAAACCCAATTGTCAATACCTTTCCCAAGTACAAGCAGGTCATCTAAAGTAAGACTCTGACGAGCTTTTTTATGCTTGCCAAGAACTTCAAAAGCAATTTGCTGAACCTCAAAAATTTGCATGGCGTTAAGTGTTTTGGCAAATTCAATCACTTCTTCAGGAGATGATTTTTTAAGTTTTTTGCCTAATTCTTTGACTATAGGTCGAATGTTAGGAACAGTCACACCCATAATCGTCATGAAAGAAGGGTAATTGTTTTTTGCCCATTCAAGCCTATCAGGGTCAACAAGAGCGTCAAGTTTAGTTTTGATTTCTTGTGAGAGACGTTGGAAGTCACTCGTTTGTAGTTGTTTATTCATTTTCATTTTTACACAGTCCAATTTAAATTTGATAAATGGGATGAGATGTTCTCTAATTTAGATGTCGTAAAACAGCCACTACCTTTCCTTGAACCTGTACTACTTCCGAGTTGACATAGATTGGCTTCATGGTAGCGTTTTCAGGTTGGAGACGGACATGCTTTCCTTCATGATAAAAACGTTTCAGGGTCGTTTCCTCACGGTCTGTCAACCATACTACTAGGTGGAACTAATATCTGTCCCAATGCAAATTTCGCGGATGCTTGGCGGATAGCCATTTTTTACTGTGAACATTTGTATAAAACTAAAAATTCTCTCTTGGCGATTAGATAAAGACATTTGATTCCTCTAATCTCATCATTTGAAAACTAGTACAGGTATTCTAACATAAATTTATGCTCATGTCAAATTTTGAATTAATTAGAGAAATATTATCTAGCACACCAATGAAACAATTCCACATTAGTTTCCCACCACCCTCCCGAGGGGGAATGAATAATTACACCGATAACATTAATTTGACGAATTGCTGATTTATGTTAAAATGCTATTTTGGTTTAAAATAAGGTTGGTACAAAATAATATTATGAAATTTCGTAACTATAATCCTGAAACAGACCTAGAGGCTTCATATCGTATCTGGCTTGAAGTCGGTTGGTCAGCAAAAGAGGATAATGAAAACAGTTATGACCAGTCATGTAACTAGAAAACTTGGTCTGGCAAAAAAATTAACTGCTCAAATCATTGCAGAGGATGCCGCTGAAGGTGCGGTCATTTCAGGCTTAGGAATGTTTGAGCAAGGATTTTATAATCAACTTGGTTTTGGCACAGGAAGTTATCTCCATTGGGTAGCATTTGACCCCGCAGAGTTGGTCATTAAAAACAAAGCACGCATCCCTAAACGCTTGAGCAAAGATGATTGGGAAATATTACATGCCTCTCGTTTAGCTCGTATGCATCGTCATGGAGCATGTAGTCTCACACCATCTCATATCACGAAGGCAGAGATGGAAGAGGATGATAAAACATTTGGTTTTGGCTATTATGATGGACTGAATGGGGAATTAAGTCATCATATCTGGATGCATGCTGAATCGTATGAACAAGGTCCCTATAATGTTTGGTGGATGAGTTATCAAACTTATGACCAATTTTTAGAATTGTTGGCATTTTTAAAGGGTCTAGGTGACCAAGTTCATCTCATCCGAATTGCAGAACCATCTGGAATCCAATTCCAAGATTTTATGCGAAAGCCGTTTAAACGGTACAACATTAGTAACAAATCGAAGTATGAAAGTCACATTAAGGCATTTGCTTGGTGGCAAATGCGGATTTGTGATTTACATGCCTGTCTTGCCCAAACACATTTGCCAAACGGAACAGTTCGGTTTAATCTTAAGCTAAACGACCCAATTGAGCATCTTTTGGAATCTGACAGCAAATGGAAAGGAATCGGCGGTGATTATATTGTAACACTCGGTGCTGAATCGCAGTCGATTTGTGGGACAGATGCCACTTTGCCAACGTTGACTGCTTCGGTGGGAGCATTTACTCGTTTATGGCTGGGAGTGTGTTCTGCTTCAGGATTGTCGGTTAGTGATGAATTGATGGGCTCGTCTGATTTACTAAAAAAGTTGGATGATGTACTTGTCTTGCCTAAGCCAAATCCTGATTGGCCTTTCTAATTATACTCGTGAATGTCATAAAGTAACATTTTGTACCAAGACCTGACAGGTTTCTAAAAACCTGTCAGGTCTAACCAAAGAACCTTGGATGCTCTAGCAATATCTTCATGAAAATGTTCATTCGTTGGTATCACTTCATTACAAATAAATGATGTCATAACATTCCATTCCGTATTTATCATGTAACCTAAAGCAAATAAAATAACACATACCGCAATAGCAAGAATTATACTGCGTTTACCTAGTCGCCAAGTTCGGATGGGTTGAATAGAGCGATTAGCAAGTAAATGTAGTACAATCGCAGATAAAGCGTATAGGAACAATGTATAGTACCATAACGGATAAATTTCATACTGCTCATCAAAAAGCCCCAATGTAAGCGAAATCCCTCCAAAAAACTGACCTATATTACCATAACTTGTCGAAGCAAACACAGAAGCTAAAGCACTGAGTGGATTTAAGGCAAATGCCATTCGTACAATAGCAAATATGAAAAATAAAGTATAATATGATGAATCTGAAAATAATTTGTCGGTGTTTGGTTCTATGGCTGCAAGCAAAAGAGTTGAAATCAATGATAGAGCATATACTCCTGTCATTAAAATTAACATTGTCAAATAGCTAAAAATGATTGCTTGTAGGGTGCGTTTTCGCCAGGCTGAGAAGAAAAGTCCTATCATGCCTAGCATAATAGCCGTACTAAAAATAATAAGTACACCTAAAACAAAATCACCGAATGTAACACCTCCAAATGTAAAAATGAGACTGGCAATAGGAATAGCGGCAAAAAGTAACATAAGAATATAACTCATTGCTGAAATAAGTTTTCCAAACAGAATGTCATGAGATGTTAGTAGTGAGGTTTGTAACATATCAATCGTTTGTTTTTCATACTCACTGCTAATCGCAGTGGCAGTTAGAGCAGGAGTGATGAAAGCCACAAAAATCAAACTTAAGTATGCAATCGCTATCCACAAAGCCTGCCCAATTACTGGACTTAACGGTCTTCCATCACCTGATAAATTTGAATCAGCGGAGATTACATAATAAATGAGATAGCAAATCAGTGCCATTACTAGCAAATAAATTGTAAGAATAGTAAATGCTCGCCAGCCTCTCATTCGTGAGCGGAGTTCTTTAACTAAGATTGGATTAACTTGAAATGACATTTAATAACCGTCCTTTTATCGCACAAATTTTCTAAATTGAACCATGTATGCTACAATGAATTTATCCAAAGTAGAATACAGATTTTAACACAAAGGATGTTGCATGGATTTTAACACATTACTATCAATATTTCAAACACCGACTGCCCCGTTTGGTGTTCAAGACATACTTTTTAGCATCTCCCTTAGTTTTGTATTATCGTTCATCATTGGTTGGGTCTATAAAGATACATACAAAGGGACAACTTATCTTCAGTCTTATGTTCATACTTTAATCATGATGAGCATGGTGGTAGCTGTGATTATGCTTATCATCGGTTCGAACATTGCTAGAGCTTTTTCGTTAGTTGGAGCATTATCCATTATTCGTTTTCGGAATGCGGTTAAGGATACGCGGGATGTGGGCTATATATTTTTTGCTATGGCTATAGGCATGGCTTGCGGCACGCGTTTTTATGGGGTAGCAGTTGTCTCTACGGTTTTTATTTGTTTCATTTTGTGGTCGATGACCAAAATAAACATGTTTGCTAAAGACATCCGCGAGCAGATTTTGAAAGTACGTATCGCCAGTGATATGTCATATAATCACTTATTTGATGAAATATTTCGTAAGTATCTTAGCTCAGTCAGTCTAATTGCTATGGAGACAGTTCAAGCGGGGATGTTGCTTGAATTGGTGTACCATGTCGAATTAAAACCAAGAGTAGATGTGCAGGCATTTCTCAATGAAATTCGGCAAAAAAATGATAATCATAAGGTGATGTTAATTCAGGGTATCTATGAATTTGATTTGTGATATAGACGATGACCTGTTGGTTGGTTAATAAATCTACAACTCATGCAGTAATACTGGCAAAACTTTCATCACTTAATTTAATTTGAGATTGTGAGATGCCCTCCACCTTTCGCTTTTCAGTGATGTGGTGGAGGGCGATTGCCGCTCCCCAAAATGCCCATGTGTAGATGGCATTATCAAACCCCGCAATAGTTTCATTGTAAGCGAAGGGGAATATCCAATCCCCCAGCATGCCTGCTAGTAAAGCGGCATACCCAGCCGCTATAGAAGCGTTGGCAAATGCCTCCTCAAAATTACGTTGTCCTTTCACATTGCGTGCCGTTTCTTGATTTGTCTTCTGAATTGCATAGACCAACCATAAAAAGGCAACTAGTCCCATCACTCCATGTTGTGCAGCAATGTCAAAGTAGTTATTATGAGTTGAACGGGCATTATGAGGATGATATGCCATATAGTAAGCTGCATAACCTGCGGGTCCCATGCCAAAGAAAGGATGATTTTTAATATGTCCAAAACTAAGAGACCATAATTCCTGCCGCTCACCAGCACCCTCTTCTTCCTCCGAAGCAAGCATTTCCTCAACAAAACTAAAATTCAATGTAAGGAAAAGTATAGCTCCAAAAACTGCCGTGAAGAACATTATTTTTGAACGGCGAAAGGTTAGTATAACGCAGGCAAATAACCATGGCATCCAACCTGAAGCCCAACTTTGAGCCATGAAAAAAGTATAATATATCCAGCCACCCATTAATGCTAGGAAAAAAAGACGCTGTTTCCATTTTAGATTTTCATTGTATAATACCATTCCATAGCAAATAGCCACCACCCAACAAGCAAAAAGTCCCCTATCATGAATAGCAAGAATAAACGGCTTTCTGGAAATGCTATGAGTTAGCAAAGTATTTTTGGTAATCCTACCAAAAACTGCTACCACACTTGCTGTAAGCAAAATACCTACCATCCAACGAATCCATTTGACATTTTCAATCTTATTAGAAATCAACAAAGTCATGAAAGGTAGTCCAACAATCACGATAAGAGAAGCTAATTGTACAACGACAAATGACTTTCGGACAGAAACTAACACGTCACGAAATGATAAACTCCAAATATAAGACGTAATGGCAATTGTAATAAAAATAAATGCAGGGATATTGATAGGGGAAGATTTGACATAAAATTGCTTATCCATCAAAATCATTTGAGCCATCCATAAGCCAATCAAACCTAAAGCAATAATTAAACTCATCACCAATGGACTTTCTGAGCCAGTGGGTAAGCGAAAACGAAAAGCACAGGCGGCTCCAACCATTGCTAGAATACCATATTCAAAATAAGAAGATTTGCCATCTTTGTCGGGTTGACCAAATTTATCCCAAGCAAGTAAAGCTAACATTCCCACAGGGACAACTAAAAATAATTCCTGAAAAGGAAGTTTACCCATCAAGGATTTATTTTCAAATGTGGGCATCATATAACCGATTCCAAACGAAGCTATAACAACTGTGCTAATGATGGTAAATCGGTAAATAGGTCGCCACCACCACAAAATGTGGTCATATATCCAAAAGCCCCAGTTGAGCGACATGCGAAAAGTCTTGTACCATGTACGGGCGGCATATTGGTAATAATGTGTACCTTGTACAGTGTCAACCAACCTAAAGTAGAATGACATGAAGAAATATGTCAAATTGACATAAGTAACTTTTGCCCGATTAATTTTTTGTGCTAAAGATAATAACATTCTTTGACCCCAGTACCTAATTTGACAAAAATAAATTCACCACAGAGTAGATTCCCATCATGTGGGGGAACGGCTACACCATGATTCTACACTGAACTGTGCATTTAAGCAAATGACTAAAACCATTTTATAGTTACTGTTTATTTTATATCAATTAATGTCAATTGACTAATATGCAAAGGATGACCTGTAATTAATCGTATCATCTCTATCTTTGCAGGAAGTGATATAATAACACTGTTGTTATCAGCCATGAAAGCTAGTTCTAATGGAATATCACCATGAAAAATAGTCATGTCATGCCAATCGTCACTTTCAGGACTGGTAATGATTAATTGATATTGATTCGATTCATCTGCGATGATGCTTAAGGTGGCTTCATTAGAAATCATGCGGCTGGGTATTTCAGAAATGGACTCTAATCTACCCCAACCCTCACCGAATTGCAAATAAGCCTGACGTTCATGCATCTTTGGCGATTCATACACCGTCAATCGTCCATCATTATAAATTGGGTCAAGGTTTGGCAAAGCAATAGAAACCCATTTTTCAGTGTCATGTCGTTCATCACCAACTGGCATTTGGTAATAATCAAGCACAATATAACGGACATTAAAATCATGCAAAACAGTAGGAGCAATTTTTGCCAAGTCGGTTTTGATGATGTCATCCTGAAGGGTTCGCCATTGTTGCAAAACAGGTGTTCGCCATGTCAAATCAAGAGGGTTGTTGCGCGAGGTGTATGCTGTGAGCAATTTTTTGCTATGCACCGTCTGATAGAGGAGTGTGTTGGGTCTGTCCCAATTCATGGGCAATGCCGCTATGGTGTAATCCTGTTTATCCTGTCCAATCATAGTAAAAAATTCAGGTGTGTCAATCATGCTTATCGGGTAAGGGATGGTAACAAATTCAAGGCATATCAAAATAAAGGCAAGCAATTGATAACGGAGTTTGAAACGATACAAGGTCACTCCTGCTAAAACTGCCACGCCAATCATGACAATCAAACTATAACGGCTAAGAGAACGTGTAATACCGATAAATGGCACTATTTTGTAGAGCAAAAGATACGGCATCGGCATGAGTGTGCCATTAATATTGACCATATCACCTGCGACATGCAAATAAGGACCCAATGCCAATATCATAAAGATTGGAGTGATGATTGCCCACAATAATATCATCTTGTTTTTTCTATAACGCACCCCAGCAAATATCGCCAGCAAAAGAGGGATAATCCCAATAAAAACCAATCGCTCAGAGGTTGTAGTAGTGAATGTGTCGTAAATGGGACGAAAATAATTGCCCCACCATGGATGCAATTCGCTTGGGGTGATGAAGGCAAGTAAATCAGCCGAGAGAATTATGTTTTCCTCAAAAGATGGTCGCATGTAATTAGCATGATGGGCTTCTTGTGCCATCGGAATGATAAGTGGGGAAAATAGCATGCCTACGACTAAACCCATGAATGCCATGCTGATAATCAATTGAACTGAAGATTTGAAAGGTTTTATGAGTTTCTCACTCACATTAGATAATGGCAAGACCTGACTGGTTTTTAGAAACCTGTCAGGTCTGGTTGCAATAGCCCAAACTATTACAATTGGGGTAAATAGTAATAGGTATAAGGTTTGATACCAATCAACCATAGTAGTGAATATTAGGAATATACCCATTAAAATCAAATCTTTAATAGGCAGGAATCCGAAACTCGTAGTTTTGGCTAATCGCCAGTGATTAAGCGTCCTCACCAACCACAACACATAGAACGGTACCCATGTCAAACTCAAAACTTGCATGTGACCGAGCAAATGTGCCATGTGAAATGGGGAAAAGGTGAAAATAATACCAGCTATAAAAGCGGGGAACCCCACCACGACCCTCCCCTTTGAATGGGAGGGAGTAAAAGCCAAACTCCCCTCTCCTTTGAAGTGGTGGGGTCCAATCACGCAACAAATAACATATCGTGCTAACAGATACACTCCGAAACCCGCCATTATAAAATGAAAGAAGACTACCAAATTATAGGTGACAGCTAAACCAAAATTTAACTGAATCGGCAACGTTGTCAAACCATTAAAATAATTAAGGGTATGAAAAAGTAAACTTGTCCCTGTTGGTGAATACAATAAATCGGTATAGAAAAAATGTGTTTGGTGATTAAGCAATGCCTGACGTATCCACCATAGATTCCAGTAATTTTGCCAGCCATCAAATCCATCGCCAGGTATAGCTGTTGTGATGTGGCTGATTGTCGGGAAAGTCATGAAAATGGTTAGTATGGTATAACCTAGTAAGGGAAAAATGGATGATGTTATTTTTCTATTCATTGCATTTGTTATTAACTCAAAAAGAAAAGTGGAGAATGGTGCGATAGATGTTCAGATAATGGTTTTGAATTTTGTAGCCGCAATTTACAGATAGTTTTACATATATACAATAATTTGCGAAAAAGGAATAATCAAGCTACAATAAAAGCATGGAAAATAAAAAATGTCAAAATAAGTGTCCAAGATGTCAAAGTAAATATGTTGTCAAAATTACACTTATTTCATTTTTGAGTATAACCATGTTGAAATAATGATTATTATTTAACATAGATACCGTACTAACACTTATTCTAATTACGCATTATCTTACTTGAGTCATGAGCATAAATATGATAACTTAAATACAAGATATTCAAAATGCAACCAGAATTAGTTTTTGTATTTAATAATATCTATAAATTTGATAGTATATAGGAGGTATACATTTCATGAAGAATTTAGCAACAATCAATCATATCAGGAGAAATATGTTTATCAATTTGCTTATTTTACTCACATTTTTATTTGGCATTAGCACAGTTTATGCCCAAGAAGGTAATCAACTCGAATTTAAGGTAACTTCATTTCAGTCCGATGATGGGCAATCAAGTGTGCAATCTTTTGAGACAACATTGGATGATTCTTATTTTTCTTCAGCAGGTGAGCTTGATGGTCTAACAACTAATGAGACTGGTTTGCATGTTGCTGAAGGTGAAACAAGTGGCGTTTATACTTCAGCTCCGATTAAATCACCTCTTGTTTCTACAACCGATGTCACTCTTTTGTGGATGCTTGATGGGAATGATGTCATGCTGGAAACCCGTCTAAGTACTGATGGCGGAAGCACATGGAGTGAATGGATTGAAAATCCTGAAGCTTTTTATCCCGTGCGTAATGATATGCATGGAGGTACTATAATCTGGGTGGATGGTGTTAACGCTTCATTGCAAGTGCGGATTATATTAAATGGAGATACAGTATTAAGGAATTTGACCTTAACATTTAATGATAGTAATGAAGGACCCACAGACAGTCAAATTGCGGCTGAAATGGATAGCATTCAAACTCAAGTAAATGTCTGTCCACCTTCCAAACCTATAATTGCTTTACGAGAATCTTGGGGATGTCCTGATGGACAAGGAAGCCGATTAATGCCACAATATCAACCCGTGACGCATGTAATCATTCACCATTCATCCACGCCAAATTACAGCACGGATTGGGCAAAAATGGTTCGCTCAATATGGAATTACCATGCTAATATACTTGGTTGGGGCGATGTTGGCTATAATTATCTGATTGACCCAAATGGTGTTATTTATGAAGGACGGGATGGTGGTGATAATGTGATTGCTGTCCATCATGCTTTGAATAGAGGTGGCATGCTCATTGGTACTATCGGTTGTTATGGTAACTGTGGTTATTTAGGTTACAGTAATGCTGAGCCTAGCCTAGCAATGTTGGATAGTGTGGAATCACTTATATCTTGGAAATTTGGTAAAGATAAAATTGACCCGCATGACTTTGCTACATACAATGGCATGGCAAATGTTCCTGTCATTGCTGGGGGACGTGATGTTGAAGCTACTTTATCACCTGGCGACTACCTTTACAATAAACTAGGGCAAATTCGTACTAACACTGCGGATAATATAACATGTCCTACTTCATGTATTATTCAAAGTGTTGACTTTGATAAGTTTGAATACCTAACAGGTGAAACCATTAACATGACTGTTAAATTGGTTGACCAACAAAATCAACCGATTGCTAATGCTAATATCAAAGCCGAATTAGATAAAATTACTGCTTCTAGTACGGTCGCTTCACCACCATTTAGTTTGATTGACCGTACTGGGGAATATGAAGGGGCATACAGTAATACCAGCCAAGCAGGTACATATCTATTCAAGATAACAGCCAGTCATCCAAACAATGAATTTGTGGCATGCTATGCAGAGCATCAAACAGTTGTTAATGCTCCACCAACAACAACACCACCACCAACACCATCGGAGGCTACGGTCAAAATTGACCCGATAAATTTACAGGCATTTTTATGTGAATCCTTTGAACCAAGTACTGCCATTATAGTAAAAGATGCTCCACCATTGGGAAGTATCTCTATTGAAGCCTCATACAATCCTAACATTGTGCAAGTACGTGATGCTGACAACGGTCAATTGCATGTGCAGGTTAGACCAAATGAAATTTTCTTAATGGGTTCAAGTCATATCATTCGCAATGATGTTGATACGGACAGAGGAAAAATTACCTTTGAAGCTGAATTACTTGGCGAGCAAACGATTGAAGGAAATGCCACCCTGATAACAGTTGATTGGTTTCCACAAAGCGTTGGTATAACAGACATAAAATTGGATAGTGTAAAACTCACCCAAACGAATGGCACTGTGTACCCACATATCGCCCAAAATGGTACTGTTGAAATATTATCAGGTTGTCCTGATATCACGGGACAAGTCATTTTGCAAGGACGTAGTAATTATGCAGGCGTTACAGTTACTAATGGTGATGGTGACCAAGTTGAAACAAATGTCAATGGTTTCTTTAAAATTGCAGGCGGTAATCTGTCCATCAGATATTCTGGTTACCTAAACGCTGAAGGAGATTTCAGTTCTACGACAATTGATTTTTCGACAAGTAATATCACTGATGGAATTAGTTTAGGGAGTATTACGCTCATAGCAGGCGATATTAATCAAGACAATATTATTGATATTTTCGACCTGTCTTACATGGCAAATACAATGTATACCGATGACTTTCGGGCAGATGTCAATGGTGATGGTGAAGTAAATATTTTTGATTTGACATTGGTTGCTCATAATTTCCGTGTAGAAGGTCCAACCAATGATTGGATAGCTACCTCATCAAGGTAACCGTTCACCCCCCTCTCCTCTGGGAGGTGACAGAGGTGGGGGTTACCTAGGGCTGTTCAATGCTAGTTGTAGGGGCGTATGGCTATACGCCCTTACTATTAGAAAGTCAATTGTTCCAAAAAATTGACTTTCTAAATTTTAAAGGGATATCAAGATTAGCCTTGAGATTCCTTTTTTTCTTTAATTTGCCTAATATGCTCAGTCGTGATATAATGTGTTGCCTCAACCATTTAATTTTTGCAGGAGTGCAATAGATTTATCTGTTACATAAACATCTAAAAAGACGAGGACCATTCATCATACCAGAGCTACTAATGGCATCGGTGTGTTGCCTTGGTTTCGATAAAAGATAGGTATATATTCTATGAATATTTATGTTGGGAATATTTCGTATCAACTAATGGAAGACGAATTACGTGCTGTTTTCGAAGTGCATGGGCAAGTCATTTCGGTAACTATCATAACAGATAGAGAAACTGGTCAATCAAAAGGATTTGCTTTTGTGGAAATGCCCATAGAATCTGACGCAGAAGAAGCTATTGAACAACTTGATGGTACGTTACTTATGGGAAGAAACATGCGGGTGAATAAAGCCCGTCCACGAAGAGACCAAACACAATAACGTCCAAGAAAACAGGAACGATACTAATAACTATGCTCATGAAGGTCATAAAGTAACATTTTTAATCAGACCTGACAGGTTTTTAGAGACCTGTCAGGTCTAACCGATGAAACTTTGACGCTCTCTAGCAATATCTTCATGAAAATGTTGCTTTATGCCCGTTTTTAGTATACCTCAAATCAAAAATAGCTAAATCCATTAAACTACAAAACCACCCCATGCCCAAAATCAAATCAAGGCAAACCAATAATTTGATACGTGTGTTTCCACTCGTAGCCCTTATATGGATGGCATTTGCTATTCGCCTTTTTCAGCTTGACACACAATCGCTGTGGTACGATGAAGGTATAACTTGGTATCTCAGCCAGTTTTCCATGCCTGAATTAATTAGGTGGACAGCGGCTGATATTCAACCACCGTTTTATTATCTGATTGTTTGGCTTAGCACTCATTTTTTTGGCGACTCAGAATTTGCTCTCCGTTTTCCTTCGGTGATATTTGGCATATTGGCAGTGCCATTGATGTGGCGACTTGGGCGTTTAACCATGCCAAGCAGTGCATTTTTAGCCGCATGGCTGACAGTTTTTGCTCCCACACTTATCTACTACAGCCAAGAAGCCCGCATGTATACTTTGTTGGTTTGTCAATCATGTTTTGCCAGTTATTTGGTATTGAAAATTGCAGGGGCGAACAACTGCCCACCTAGCCCCTACCATTTCAAGGGAATGAATTGGAGTGTGGTAGCCTACACAATTGTTATGGCTTCTGCATTGTATACACATTATTTCTCCGTATTTCTTCTCATTGTCCATGCCATTTATTTATGCAGGCGACGGTCGGGATGGATAATACTTGGCAGTATTTTTTTATGTTTTTCCCCATGGTTGCCTGTTCTCTTTGCTCGTTTCGGTGATGACCCTAGCTATTGGACAGGAAGCCTAAAGTTAAATGAAATCATGCTTGATGTGTGGATAAGTTTCACGGTAGGCGGCAAGCGGGAGATGATTTTTGAAGCGGATGGGCAATGGCTAGCGGCTATTTTTGGCATGGTGTTCGTTGGGTGTTTAGTGCGATTTGTGCAAAAACAAAATCTTTTGTACCCTTGCAAATTACGGGTTTGTGACTCCTTACGAGTTAATTCAAATTTGTTATTTTTGCTTGCTTGGTTGATTATTCCCATTGGTTTAATTTATCATGGCGGGAGGATTGGTAAGTTTTGATAAACTGCCTATCAAGTTTGTCATTTTAACATTTATTACTGCTAGTTGGCTATTTAGTTTACATAATTGGTTTTTCGTACCCGAATTTTCCAAAGACGATTTTAAGCATGTTGCCCAATTTATTCGTGAGCGTTCTCAACCGAATGAAACTGTAATGGAGCGAGCACTAACAGGAAAATCGGGAGCATGGCTAGTTACATGGCAAGATAAAGTGATTGACCCAAATGGAGTGGTGCCATTTTTGCTTGATGTGGTGGGTGAGCGTCCCAACGATGGCGGAGATTTTTGGGGAGTCGGTTTGGAACATTGGCGATTTCCTGAAACAATGATATTCCCTCATGACTATCCCACAGATATTCGTACCGACATTAATTTTGCCAACATGGTAAATTTACGAGGAGTAAAACAACTTAAAAATGATGTTGCTTTATTTTGGGAAGCGAGGCAATTACTTGAGGATCTGATTTCGTTGAGTATTGTAGATGAAAACAATATAAATTGGACTGAAACTCGGCAAGTCATGCGTCCTGCTAATTACCTCTATCCGACCATGCGTTGGGCTGTTGGTGAAGTAGTCTTAGGAAAACAATCCCTAAATTGGTTGGCAGGTACACCACCAGGTGATTATTGGCTTGAGGTAGGTTGGTTGACCTCACTTGGACAAGGAGTTGATATTTTAGATGAGCATGGATCCCCGCAACGGCGAATGGCATTAGTTGGACCATTGCATGTTATCCATCCCATTGAGGGCGAAATCGTTAAAAATTCGGTGCCTATTAAATTTGATAACATAACGTTAGTTAAAAGTGTATTTGAAAAACAAACCGTC
>NBMH01000053.1 GCA_002084875.1 Anaerolineaceae bacterium 4572_78
ACTAAAAGTTGGTCGTGATACAAGCGAATACCGACCCCTAATCGTCGTTTGAGTTCGATGTGGTTTCGATGTCTTAACGATTCGGCTCGAATGGTTATCTCTTCATCGTTAGCGGTGATGGATTTCACCCCGACTGCCCGCGAAAGCACTTTCAATTTTAACTGATAAAGTAAATTTACCACAGGTTCGGGCAGTTGTCCAAAACGGTCTTCAAATTCTTGTTGTAACATGGCAATCTCATCTAAAGTAGTAATATTTGCCATGCGGCGATAGAGTTTAAGACGTAATCGTTCTTCGGGCAGATATTCTTCGGGAATGTAAGCGGACATGGGCAGGTTAATTTGAATATCAGAATCAAGTGGAGCTAAGTAATCTATAATTGATGTGGTAAATTCTTGCCCTTTTTTCAATGCCTGAATTGCCTGCGTCAGAAGTCGCACATACAAATCAAAACCGACATCAGACATAAGCCCATGCTGTCTAGCACCAAGCAATTCACCCGCCCCGCGAATTTCCAAATCACGCATGGCAATCTGAAATCCTGCCCCAAGTTCGGTGGCTTCTCGAATAGCGTCTAATCGTTTTTGTGCCATATCGTGCATTTTTCGATGGCGTGGAATGAGCAGGTAAGAGTATGCCTGTTCTGCTCCTCGCCCAACTCGACCACGTAATTGATATAACTGTGACAAACCAAATTTATCAGCTCGATTTATAATAATTGTGTTCACATTCCGAATATCCAGCCCGTTTTCAATGATGGTAGTGCTGACCAAAATATCATAGTCGCCGCAAGCAAAATCGAGCATGACCTTTTCCAGTTTTCGCTCGGACATTTGTCCATGCCCGACAACTACACGAGCATGCGGGACAAGGTTTCGGATGTGATTTGCAGTCTGCTCAATACCGATAACGCGATTATGCACAAAATAAATTTGTCCGCCTCTATCCAATTCACGCGTGATAGCGGTACGAATCAAGTTGTCATCATTCGAGGCAATAATCGTCTTAATCGGCAAACGTTCTTCAGGTGGAGTGGTGATAACGCTCATGTCGCGTAAACTGGTCATTGCCATGTGCATGGTGCGAGGGATGGGTGTGGCACTTAAGGTTAGGGTGTCCACGTTTGCCTTCATTTTTTTGATATGTTCTTTATGACTAACTCCAAAACGTTGCTCCTCATCAATAACCAACAACCCCAAATTTTTGAAAACAATATCCTTCGACAAAAGACGATGTGTACCAACAACTACATCCACACTGCCTTTGGCAAGTCCTGCCAAAGCCTGATTCATTTCCTTCCGTGTTCGGAAACGAGAAAGCATTTCCACTTTTACAGCAAATTTTGCCAATCTCCTTTGAAAGGAGTTGAAATGTTGCTGAACTAAAATAGTTGTCGGTGCAAGAAAGGCAACTTGCGTACCGTCCATGACTGCTTTGAATGTGGCACGAAGAGCAATTTCAGTTTTGCCATAGCCCACATCACCACAAATAAGCCTGTCCATGGGTTTGTCTTGTTCCATATCAGCTTTCACTTCTTCAATCACATGCAATTGGTCTTCAGTTTCGATAAAGGGAAAATCATCTTCCAATTCTTGTTGCCATTCCGTATCAGGTGAAAACGCTCGTCCTTTTGCTATGGCACGGGCGGCATAAATCTTAATCAATTCGTCGGCAATATCGACGATAGCACGTTTAGTTCGTCGCTTGACTTTTTCCCAAGGTAATGAATTTCGAGATATTCACCTTCAACATCACTGACAGTTAATCTCACCAATCCTTGAAAAACGCCGATACCATGCTCAATATGCACCACATAATCCCCTGTCTTGACATCAGAAAAAAACGTTTCAGGAGTTAAGCCTTGATGCTTACGAGGTTGAGGGCGAGCCTGAAATTTACGAACGCCAAATAATTCGTTATCGGTAAAAATGGTCAAAATGGGAGCCGAATTTTCATGTGAACGTAACACCCATCCTGTTTGCAAGGAAGCCTTAAGTAATGTAACGCTTTTTGGCGGCGGCGGATAATCAAGCGTTTCTACATGAGAAATGGGAACACCAACCGCATTTAGCAATCCTTTGATTCGAGCAAATTGGCGCGTGGTGATGACGATGCGTTCTGCATTTTGATACCGCTTTTTAATTTCCTGCACGGCTAATTTTAATTGCCCAGCAAAACTAGGTGGGGTAGTAAAGATAGTTTCAAGTGCTTTTGCTTCGATGACAGGTTGCATGTTCGACCATGTTTCAAAACCCAAGATGATTGATTTTGGCAACGAATCACCGATAAGGCATGTGCTTAATTTATCCCAATCAAATAAAGGTGAAACCCAATCAGGTGACAAATCATGTTGAGCTATCAGGTCAGATTTTCGAGTCGCTGCTTGGCTGGTTATGTCATGAATCGCCGCTTCCAATTCGAGGGTGTTTTCGACAAAAATTAATGTGTTCGGTGATAGATAATCAAAAATACTAGCGGGCTTATCGCTGATGCATGGCAAATAATTTTCAATTCCTGAAAATGTCGAGCCAAATGACAGGTCAGATATTACATTTTGTAATGTTTCTCGTGCCATAGGATGGAGTTGACTGGTATCCATGTTTTTCAATGTGGTGACGATTTGCTCGGCATAATCGAGACACATTTCGCTGGCGGGACCCATCATAAATGAATTAATCTTTTGTTTTGAACGTTGTGTTATTGGGTCAAAGGTTCGCATGGAGTCAATCTCATCGCCGAATAGTTCAATGCGAATGGGGTCAGATTGACTAGGAGGAAAAACATCAAGAATCCCACCTCGCCGACTAAAATCGCCAGGCATTTCCACGACATCCTTTGCTTGATAGCCAAGATTAAGCCATGTCTCAAGTGTCTTATTTAGGATAATCACTTGGTTAATTCGGTATGTATGTAGTCCTTTTTTGAACCATGCTAGAGGCATCAGTTTGTGCATTAATGCTTTAACAGAAGTAACAACAATTGGATTTTCAATGGTAATCAATGCGGTAAGGGTGGCTAATCGGTCGGAGATTGTTTCCCGTCGCCAAGCAGTTCGTTCATACGGTGAGGCTTCGGGTTCAGGTAGATATGTTACATGGTTATCTTGGGAACACCATAGCCGAATTTGACGGGTTAGATGACGTGCTTGTTTGGCATGGGTGGTGATAATAAATAAAGGGCGGTCTAAATCATGCTTAATACCAGCCAAGATAGCCGCTCGTACTGAAGTGGGAACACCAAGCGGTGAGACAGGAAATTTGTTTTGACTTAGATTTTCTAAAATATTGGTAATAGAAGACACCTGATTGAACAATCGCAAAAGGGGTGATAAATTTGTCATTATGGCAAATCCTTCGTTAATATTTTGATTATTGTAAATATTGATGAAGTACTGATTATGGTAAAGTAAATTCTGCTACCAATTCTTGCAATTCCCAAGCCATGCCCGATAATGAACGAGAAGAGCTGGTAACATCGTTCATCTGAGTGCTGACCTGTTCAGCAGTAAAACTAACATTTTGGATTGCCTCACTATTCTTTCGAATATCTTTAGAGATTTTTTCAATGGAATCTCGCACCTCATCAGAAATGGCAGCCATCTGTTCAGTAGAAGCTGTATTTTCCTCAACCACTGCTGAAACAGATTCCATAGCATTTTCCATTTCATGAGAGGAACCGCTCATTTCTTGGGCGGCTTGAGCGATGTATTCAACTTGAAGATTGACCTCTTCGATAGAACGCAAAATACTCTGCAAGGCACGAGCAGATTCATCCGCTTGAGCTACACCATGTGCAACTTCTTGAGCCCCTTCATCCATTGATTGTACCGCTTCAGCAACTGTCTTTTGGATGCTCTTGACCAATTTTGAAATTTCATCGGTAGCTATAGCAGATTTTTCAGCTAATTTACGTACTTCATCAGCCACAACTGCAAATCCCTTACCATGCTCACCAGCTCGGGCGGCTTCGATAGCTGCGTTTAATGCCAACAAATTTGTTTGGTCGGCAATCCCATCAATAGTTTCGATAATGGTTCCAATCTGTTCAGAACGCTGCCCCATCTCTTCAACTTTTTGAACAGATATTGCTACTTTGTCACGGATGGTGTTCATGCCACGTAGGCTATTACGCACAGTTTCAGCACCCAACTCAGCTGCATCGATAGCTTCAACCGCTCCTCTAGCACCTGCTTCGGCATTATTAACAACTTGTTGAATTGCTTGGGCAATTTGGTCAGTAATGATAGTAGATTGCGTAACAGCTTCAGCTTGTTCTTGGGCACCTTTAGCAACCCCATCAATAGCAAGAGCCATTTGTTCTACCAAATAAGCTGTTTGTTCCATTTGTTCGGATTGGTCTTCAGCATCACGAGCGGCTTCCTTAATCGTTGAGGCAATTTGATTGGTTGCCATGCCCGCCATATTAGCCGCCGTAATAAATTCACCCGATGAGGCAGCCACATGGTATGAACTTTCTGCTACTCGCCCCACCAAATCACGAAGCGAAATAATCATTTGTGAAAATGCTTTACCAAGCAAATCCACATCTGACTTGGGAGCAATATCCACTGTTAAATTTCCGTTGGCAACTTGGGTAACAACCACAGCCATTATCTTAAAATAATTCATTAGTGCCATGAAGGCATGGCTGGTCTCTCCCATTTCATCTTCACGATCATTTAATTCATCCAGTTTATCCCAATCCATGTCTATCAAAACAGCATCCCCAATTGAAAGACGTTCTGCTCCTTCGGCAATCAATAAGATAGGCTCAACAATCGCATCCGCTATTTTAATAGCTATCCAACTAACAATTCCACCACAAAGCACAACGAGTAGAAATGTCAACCAAGTTACAACACGAGCCGCACGCCAAGCTTCTCTTTTTTCTATCTCGGTAAATACAATCCACTTTAAACCAGGCACATCAAGCGGCTTGTAGGCTGCCAGAATAGTATTGCCATTTGTGTAGCTATCTAAACTCCAACCCAGAAACGACCAAAAAAAACCTGTATTATATTCTTCATCTTGAATGTAATCAATATTTGGATTTGTGTATACTTCTGATAAAACTGCTGACTCGCCTTCTGCAACAAAACGAGCCTCAGAACGCATGAGCCCATCTGAACCAATCAAAAATGTCTCTCCTGTCATGCCAAATTCGGAGGTACTTTCAACCATGTTGCCGATATAACTACCAGACATTTGAAGAATAAGCACCCCGATTTTGTCCTTTCCAGCAAAAATCGGGTCAATCAAAAGAATATCTACCCATCCCGCCTGAAACACTTTGCTATTAAACAGAGGATGATACATGTTAAGAGAATCATAGTAGGTCGTTTTGGTTCGTTCCTCATTATTCTCATCACTTACCACATACAAATATTGAGCTGCTTGGGCATTTTCATCTTGTGGGATGAATATACTTTCATCGTAGGATTCACCGCTTGCACTTAGAATCGATTCGTATTGATTTTGATAATACAGTTGTAAATTTTCACGCTCTTTGTGTCCAAAGTCAACTTCGCTAGAAATATTGGGAAATTGTTGTCTAAAGTTTTCCATTGACTCAATAACGATGTGGGCTTTAGAAATACCGATAACTTGCTGTTGTACATCAGCAAAAAACATTTGAACTTGGTTTGCTTTCATATCACGAATAATAACCAGTTCATTTGTCGTTTTGGTATTCATGTTGTATGTCGTTAAAATATAGACAACTGTCCCTATGATTAAGAGTGGAATGATTGACACACTCACAAACAGGGCAATCAATTTACTGCGGATTGTTGTAAAATATGGTTTGATATAGGTATCAAGATAATCATTAATAGGAATACTTGATATAAGTTCGTTTAGACGAATCAAAAGACGTTCCAATATCGGAAATCGTTCTAGCATAACATGTCATCCTCATAAAAAATCGTGTTAGAAATAATCTCACTACACTCGTGAAGGTTACAAAGTAACATTTTAAAGGAATAGATTTTGGAGGGTCAAGGAGGGTCAAAGCAAGCTTTGACGCTCCAGTAAGCCCTGACGCTCCAATAAGATTGTTACTGTTTTCAGGATACATACTAAAAACAATATGCTATTTTGTCAAATATCGGATTAGGAATTTAGGAACTCCCAACCTCACTAACCACTAACTCAATTCTCCTCGCACAAATCGGAGAGCTGTTTCCGCTAAGAGTGCGGCACCAATTGGTAGGGCATTTTCATCAATATCAAACTCAGAATGATGAAGATATTTAGGTTCACCATTGGGGTCTTTTACACCCAATGAGAACATTGCTCCCGTACATGAATTAACCATGAAAGAGAAATCTTCCCCACCCATTCCCAATGGTCGCTGTTTAATATTATCTGAACCAAGCAAGTCAGATCCCACTTTTTCAATCCAACGAACTACATGTTCATCATTATGCAAAGCGGGGTAGCCATATTCTACATCACATGTATAATCACCACCAAGTAAGCGGGCAATGGATAAAGCTTTTTCAATTTCATCCATTAGCAATTTTTGTACCTCTTTGGTCGTACTTCGTATCGTCAATTCAAGTTCAACTGTATCTGGAATGACATTTGCCGTATTACCACCTGCTAACCGTCCCACAGTAATCACAGCTGGCATGATAGGATTTACTCTACGGGAAACAATACCATGAATAGCTGTCAGAATAGGTGCGGTCATAAAAATAGGGTCAATAGCTTCATGCGGCACTGCTCCATGTCCACCTTTGCCAATGATTTTAGCGTACACACGGTCTGTGTTAGCATGACTGTAACCTGAAATAAGTGCGATTTGTCCACAATCAAGGGTGCCATTTACATGCAAGGCAATGACTGTATCCAAATCATCTAAGGCATGTTCCTTAATCATTTCTTGAGCACCGCTTGTACCATTTACATTTCCTTCTTCAGCAGGTTGAAATAGAAGACGAACTTCACCAGCAATTGGCTCATCCTTTAAAAGCATCGCCACGCCCAAAAGCATGGCTGTATGGGAGTCATGTCCACAGGCATGCATTTTGCCTGGCACTTGAGATTTATACTCAACCTCATTTGCTTCTAAAATCGGTAGTGCATCCATGTCAGCCCTGATACCAATCTTAGGTCCATTTCCATCGCCTAAATGAGCCACAACTCCTGTTTTACCCACATTCGGCTGAAATTCAATGCCAAGTTCACGAAGTGTGTTTGCAATTAAGGCACTGGTTTTAATTTCCTGAAATCCAAGTTCAGGGTGTTTATGAATAGTTCTTCTTAAGTTAATAAGTTTGTCATGAATAGTTTTCGCTTTGTTAAGCATGTTTTGTTATCAAACTCCTTTGTATGAATAATCTGTAGAAAACACTATTATAACTCAATTCTTGTTTTGTAGCAAAGTAGGAGTTTGGCATTGGTAAATTTTGGTGTAACCATTCACCTAGCCCTCCCCATCAGGGGAAGGGGTTGGAGGTTGGAGTCTACTGACAAGAGTGGGAGCGAATAATTACCTTTAGTTTGTTTCTAGCCATCGCTCTAACAAAGCAAAAAACGTATAGGGGTCAACAACGGTATAATTGGGATGAATTACCTCGCCATTTTCATCGATTATTCGTCCTTCGGCATCGTGGACATTTAGACGTTCCCGCACATGCCACACAAAATTTGTTGATAAAAATGTTGAACGAAAAGCAAGAAATGGAGGTCGTCCTTCGGACATGTTTTTGAGGTAAATGCGATGTATCAATTCAGCCGAAGAATCGGGTGAGCCGCCCAAGGCATCAATACCGATTGCGGCAAGAGGAGTGTCATTTTGAAAACGAGGGTATGGCTCATCAGTTTGAATATCCAAACTAAGAATGCCTTTTGGGGTGATGTATGTAAAAGCGGAAATTCGTTTTTGGGACATCATTGCCCCATCACCATTGAGCAGAAATCCCATGATGTCATATCCATAACGACTATAATAATATTTGCTTCGTCCCAACCAACGCAAAAATGCAATCCGTGATAGTCCATCAGGATTGACATAACCTGCTCCTGTATTTGCTCCCACAAAATAATCGTTGTTAGTTTGGGTGCTGTAAAAATATGTCATCATTGCTGGAATTTCCTCGACCATGCCTGGATTAAACCCCCAGGCCAAGGGAATATCGCCACGTTTTTCATCTAACCAAGGATGACGAGCATGATAGTTTGCCATGAGGGAGTGGCTGGTGTGTATCACATCGTAATCGCCCATGTAGAAAACTAAAAAAGTATGGTTAGGGGAAATGTGTCCATCAGGGGTCAGGTATTCCAAATTTATCAACTCTTGTTCTGTAGGAGATTTAGGCGTGGGACGTGATTTAGGCCATGGAGCAAATTTATGGACAGAAACATTTGATAGTGATACTCCTAACACATCTCCACCTGCTCCTTGCAAATAACCGCCATATTTTGCAAATAACCAGTTACTTGCCCATTCTCCTTCAATTGGGTGATGGATGCTGTTGGGATTTGCTCCTGCTGGCGGGGCAGCGTATTTCTCATACCATGGGATAAATCCCCATATTTTTATCAAATCGCCATTGATTTGATTACTGGCAGATTCAAGCAGGATTTCCATGATTTTAGCATCGGTGCCTAATGGTTGGTTGGGGTCATCCATCGGTATTTCATCATCCCAAATCGATAAATCAAACGAAAAACCATGTTGCTGCACCACATAATCCCGTTCTAAAGCATAGACACCGCCACGTGTCATTTGTTGATTTGAGTAACGCACCGCAGGCCAGCCATCTTCCAAATAAGCAAGTAAACCTGCATTTGCCAAACCAGTATCAAGATAATTTTCCTTTGCCCAAATGTAAGCATCACCCTTCGTCGAATCAGTAGAGGGGGTATCACTATCGGGAATAGTAGTCGCATTAGGTTGAAATAAACCGACCAATGATTTTTTTACTGTGAGATGGGATAGAATTTTATTTGTGATAGCACTCTCATTTCGCAATACCGCCAAATCTTCCACGCCCGCAATTGTAGTAGCGACATTTAAGGTAGCGGGTACAGTCTCATCCCACAAAACGACTCCTTTCACCATCGGGGCAAACATGTCAAGCACTTCCTCTAAAGTTTCCAATTCGATAATTTCGATGTTAGCTAACCAACCGTAAGGCTTATTAACTTCTTGATATTTTTCTAACCAGAACATGTCAACCCCTACTCCACCACCATGAGGCAATATATGACTTAAATATAAACGGGGTTCATCACGATTGACAATGCCTTGCATGGTGCTAAGAAAAATGATAGTATCGTAATCACGCAATAAATCTTGGTATGTTTTGCCCGTAGGTGGTAGGTCATCAACCGAGCAACGGTCTTTTTCACCGTCGGTTAATTCTAGGCAATATTCATAATGATTCACATGCAAATCAGTCACGTCGAATAAATAAAGTTGAGTTGGAGGAGGTGATGAAGAGGGAAATAAAAATAGCCACAACTTAAAAATTGTGGTCATGAGTAGAATTATAATTAAGCTCAACAGCAAAGTGTACTTAAAACGAAAATTTTTCATATTAATAAATAGGTCTCTAGCCTGTTTTACATGGTCTATGTAACATCAGTTAATTATCAGAAAGAGCAACATGTATATCAAACTCTTTGGGCCAAATTGTTTCAACATTGTAGTTTATGTATTTAAGATTAGCATTTTCCAAATTAGCAAAACTCAAGTTTGAACTACGTAAATCTGTCCGAGTTAAATTTGCCCCGTAAAAATCAGCCCCGATGAAATCATCATCAATGAATGTAGCATAACTTAAATTTGCTCCTATTAGCTTTGCTTCAGTCATGTATGTTTTAGGTTGATTAATATCTTGCTTTTCTTTTGTATCTTGTTTGATTTCTTTATCAGCATTAGCTATACTAAGGTCAGCATTTGTTAAATTTGTCCCACTAAAATCAGCCCCATTTAAAATGGCACCACTTAAATTGACATTTTCTAGGTCTGCTCCACTGAAATTTGCTCCAACTAACATGGCTCCGCTAAAATTTGCATATCTCAACGATGCTCCCTTAAAATTAACTCCCGTTAAATTGGAATCTGTTAGAGTAGCATATTCAAGATTAGTACCGCTTAAATTTGCACTGATTAAAGATGTATTACTCAAATTAATCCAAGCGGCACTTGCCCCACTTAAGTTTCCTTGGTCTAATGTAATACCGTTTAGATTTGCATTGGTAAGTATAGCTCCTGACAAATTAGCCGATTCCAACGAAGCTCCAATAAAAATTGTGTTGCTCAAATCTGTGCCGATTAAAACTGCCCTATCCAAGTGAGCCCCTGTTAAGTCAGTTCCTATTAGATTTGCTCCGCTTAAATCGGCACCAGTTAATTCGGCGGCATATAAATTGACATTCTCTAAATCTGCACCAATTAATATCGCCTCATTTAATACAATGGCATTTAACTCAACATTGTTAAAAACAACACCTGTTAAATTCGTCTGAAACATATTTGCCGCATTTAAGTTTGTTCCTTGTAGGATAACGCCATGTAAGTTTGCTTGGCTTAAATCCGCACCACTTAAGTTTGCTTCAGTTAAATCTACTTCACCTAAAACTGCTTTACGAAAATCAGCACCACTTAAATTAGATTGACGTAATTCAACACGGTTTAACTTTGCTTGTCGCAAAATTGCCCCGTTTAAGTCGACCCCGTTCAATTTTGAATCTTCTAAATTTTTTTCTGTCATGTTTACTCCCACACAATCTTTAGAACATTCACCAGGAAAGTCGGGAGTCAAATGAACAGGTAAGTATGGAATCGAATAAACACGTATTACATATAACCATACGATAATTAATATTACTGCTGGCCATCTCATTATTATAAATGACTGTAATAATGATATTAATTTTCTCATAATCAGCTCACTTCCAAAACCAATATAACTCTAACCCATTTTGGAGTAGATATATTAAATCCTGATTGACCAATCTCATAATAAATCCTGAAGCCAAGAAAAATCCGTCAGCAAAGCCAGTATAAAAGAAAAGTGCCACTAATACAAAGATTGTATAAGGTCTGATAATATTTGCTTGCTGAATAATGGTTTCAGGTAAAAATGGTTCTAGGATACCAAAGCCATCCAAGCCTGGTAATGGAAGCAGGTTTAAAAAAAGAACAAAAATTTCGATAAAAACAAGAAAAGAAATTCCCGCCCAAAACTCGTTGTGGCTTTCCAATGTTGTTTCATACCAACCAAACATGAAAGGAATAAGCAAGACAATAATACATAAAAATGTAGCAAAAGGACCAGCAGCGGAAGTGATACTTTTCATTAAGCGGCTTCGGATGGCATTATGGTTAATGAAAACTGCTCCACCTGGTAGCGGGATACCTCCTATAGCTAAAAATAAAATTGGAAGAATGATGCTCAAAACGGGATGGGTATATTTAAGTGGGTCAAGGGTCAAATATCCTTTATGAGCGACACTTTCATCCCCGCCCCAAAATGCGGCTAGAGCATGACCAAATTCATGCAAGGCTACTGATACAACCCAAGCACCTGTTACAAAACAAAATGTGGTAACACCACTATTTCCTATGTGGGCATAAGTCAGATAGGCAAAAACAAGTGTGAATAGAACTAAAATGATGAATGTAGGGCTAATCATAAACGGCGATTTTTTCAATTGGGATAAATCAGGCAATTGAAATCGTGGTACATTTACTGGAGGTGTATCATGCAACTTTGCTTTTTCTCGGAAAGCATCTAATGTTACCCCATTTTGCTCAAGCAGTTCAGCCGCCGAATTGTGCCTCTGACGCAACATGCCTAACACAATCAGACGTGTATCAACAAAATTGAGGTTGTTTTCTTCGGATTCACTGTTTGCCTGATTGATGATTTCTGTTGTGTCAAGAGCATATTTATCTCGCCATGTTGCATGTCCAATAGAAATATCATCTTGATTTCCCTTTGCATCCAGTTTGATATAGGCAATTAATCGTTGTTTCAAATTGGCTAAATTGAAACGAAACTCCAACAAAATCTTTTCTGCCTGACAATCTGCTAATTCTAATACACCAAACAATAGATGATTAGGTGTTATGATATTTTGATTGTATGTTTTGGCAATGCGTTTGGCAATTGCCAATACCTTATGACTATCTCTAGTGAATTTCTTAAATTGGTTTGACATGTATATTCATGGTAGTACATTGTTACGTGAGTTTTGCAACATTAGCATGTGCGGTAGGGGAAATCTTACTCCTACACACATGTCCTAGGGCTGTTTAATGCTAAAACAAAAAACATGGCTTGGGATATTTATGGAGCGAAAAAGCAAGCTTTTTCGCTCCAATTTATCTCGTCAAAAAATAACATTGAACATCCCTCACCCCTGTCCCCTCCCAAGTACGGGAGGGGGTTTACTAATAGAAGTGAGTGAATAATTACTACGAAATTAACCTTCCTCTGGGGTTTTGTTAACAATAAATTCGTCTACATCATCACCGATATTCAGGCATCGTGTTTGTCTAATTTTGAACACTTTACCTGTAGCCCATTTTAAGCCTTCTTGTAATGAGCCGACAGTCACATGGTCACAGGGTCCATAACCTTTATCGCGTTGCCGAAATTGGCATGGGCATTTTGTCCGCCGCATTATAAAGGTATCATCCTCCTCCATGAGAATACTCTCCATGTGAAATTCATCATTTGCAGCTTTATTAGACCCGTTCAATATAAGCTTTTGACGAGTTCCCATCGGTAGGGCTTTCATTATCACCCCACCTAGTCCAACAAGAGCTGGTTTTTCATGAAGTGTATAGCGAAAATTTGCCCTACCTACACGCATCAAGATTGCCCTTGAACCTCTGGAACCGTAAAAATCTTCAATTGCTTGTTGAATTTTACCATAGAGGCTATAAGGAATTTGCTTGTCCATGTTGTTAGGTGGATACTTGATGTTATCATCACTTGTTATGAGCATGCCAAGATCCCCTTGACGAAAGACGGCAATTAAACCGTTTTTTCCCATAACCTCTTCTGCCGCCAACACAAGAACGTACAGGCTGGCATTTGGAATACGTATATCTTTTATCATAAGTGTCTCCTTAAGTTAATATACTTGTACATTCTTTATCTTAACTATTTTTGCTAAAATTGCAATTTTAGCATGATGTTTTGGAATTTAGGAATTAGTACCTTATCCCCACCAATTTTGCAATGCCAGCCAAGCTAAACTTGGTTGATTGGGTAATTTGCCTTGAATTTGTCTCCCCGTATTCCAAATCACAATCAACTCTTCTTTTGCCCGCGTAATCCCAACGTACAGTAAGCGTAGCCGTTCTTTGACCACTTCAATGCGTCCCTTAAGGGTGGCTTCACCTGGCATATATACATGGTCTGGCAAGCGTAATAGTTCTAATTGCTCAAGCGTTTCTGCTTGTAGATTCAGTGAATCTTGAATATACCATTTTTCTGAAAAGTAGGAATCCTGCGGTTGACTCGATGGAAAATTGTAATTATTTACACCCATCAAGTAAACTCTATCCCATTCCAAGCCTTTTGCTCGGTGCATGGTGGCAATCGTTACCTTACCAGGCGGCGGCTCAAATCCTGTATCCTCCGTATCAAACCCGACAAAACGACGTTTGTTTTTGGCGATTTCGGCTAATTCTTGGATAAATTGAGGTAATCGCCAATCGGGATGCTCACGGGAAGTTTGACGCAACATCAAAGCAAATTTATGAGTTAAGGCTAAATCAGCTGGTCGTTCAAATAAATCTTGAGCCAATCGCAACAGGAGTTGGTCAATCTGCAAAATCGAAGCGGCATGCCATACCCGTACTATGTTCCGAAATTCAATCAACATGTCATAGGCGATTTTCTCATCTTCTCCTGTAGGAGAATTTTCATCAAAAAACGAGCTTTTTTCGGAAAACCGCATTTCAAAGCCAGGCTTGGGCCACAAATATGTTTCGGTATGAGGAAGTTTCTGCAATGTTTTTTTGATTTCTTTGAAAATGTGCATGAGTGATTCATCTTCCCATTCGTTTCGTTTCCATACTTGAAACACCTTTGCCAATTGCTTACTATCGGTTGGTTTGGCAACATGCTTGAGGATATTTGCTAAGACTCCCGCCGTGCTTCGGGTCGAAGCGGTACTGCTTAGCAATTCCACATATTCGACATGTGCCTGCCGTAATGCGTCAGTAACATTGGCACCTTTTTTGTTACGAGGTACTAAAATCGCTGCTGTCTTTTTTGGATTTTCCTTAAGCCATTTATCAACTGATTTGGTAACAAGTTCAATTTCCCGTTGTGGTGAAAATTGGTGTCTTTGCGGCTCGGGAAAATAAATTTCATGTGGTTTATCGGCGGGATTGGGTTGTGGATCATTAAGGCTAGTCGGTTTAATAAATGGAGGTTCAAGAGCGGCTCTCACTTTTGATTCGGGATGTTCCTCTTGCGTCCATGTAATGAGATAATTTGCCAAGTTGATAATGCTTATCGTTGACCGTCCCGATTCTGGCATGGGTAAACCCCATACATTATCTTCCTTCAAAAATTTACGTAAATTTTCAGGACGAGCAGTGGTAAATGTTTCATAAATTGCTTGATTTGGGTCACCAACCCGTACCCAATTTCCATTAGTGCCAGCTAATGAACGAAGGATATGCTCTTGTAATTCGGAACTATCTTGGGCTTCATCTTCCAAAATGTAGGACCATTTGTATCGCAGGCGTTGCAAAAAATCGTCATCAAGGGTTAAAGTCTGAGCCGCTAAACGAATTAAATCGTCAAAATCCACCCCTGTTCGAGCCAATCGATATTGATATTCATGATAAATATCTAGCCCCATCTTTGCCAATGGAAGGTCAAATTCGGTCTGATGATATAAATCCGCCACATTACTTGGTGTCAAACGGTAATCTTTTGCCCGCTTGATGAAACTTTTCGCAATGCTTTGAAGTAGATAAGGAATATCATTTTTATAAAGTTGGCTAACTTTGTGAGGTCGCAGTTCAGGCTTAAGTAAAGTATTGACAAATTCTATGTTAGAAGATAGCCAATTGTCCACCACTTCACTAAGAAGTTGCGTAGCGGCATAATCATCAACGATTTCAAAATCGGAGTCCAAGCCAACCAATGAGGGACGTTCTCGGACAATCTCATGTGCTAGTGAATGGAGGGTGCAAACTCGATAGCCAAACCCTTTTAGCAACCCCTTTTGTTCAATGAAGGTATCTATCCGATTGCGGAAATTATCAACAGCGGCATTGACCAAAGTAACGATAAGCACTTCTTGGTCATCGTTGATATTGTGAATCAATTCAGAAGCAAGGTAAGATAAAATGTGAGTTTTGCCACTGCCAGGCACAGCAGAAACTCCCATGTAACCACCTTTTTCAATATATTCGAGAATTTTTTTCTGTGATTTTCGTGGTTGAAACAAGGGATATACTCCTTAGTTAACTTCTCCCGTCCATGGTGTAATTTCAATCGGAACCATGATGGGATTCCATCTATGTAGCCATTTAGCATCTTTGGGCGAGACCCGAACACAACCACGTGAAGCAGGACTAATGCCAAGTGCTTCTAAGTTGTCATATTTTTTTGTTCCGTTTTCAAGTATGTAGGGAACAGAATGGATTAAAATTGAACCTTTAGGACCTTTAAAAAGATACCAAATATCATCAGCCCAAAGTTGGGTATTAGAAAAAGGTTGTCGTCCCCAGTAGTCACCTATCCGCCCTTTCCAAGCAGGAGTCATGGAATTAGTATCGGGTTTACCAGTGCTAACGGGAATTTCCCGAACAATCTTTTCATTTTCATAAATAAACATTATTTGCAATTGTTGGTCAACGAAAATAAACCGCCCCGATTCAGGCACTTGCTCATTGGGAGTGGAGGTAGGAGTCGGTGTAATTGAGGATGGCGTACAGGTAGTTGTTGCTGTTGCGTATTGAACATGTACGTAAATAGTAGGCGTAGCAATATCATCTTTCGATAGCGAAGATAAAGCTACCTTTGATTGGACAATAAATGTTGTCATAATAACAATAAAACTAACAATAGCAATCGCAGAAAAGTATAATAATCGGCTCATATTTTGTTTGCATGACAAAGCACAGCTTTGTCACTCCTTTTGTCAGCATTGTACAAATAAATTAAACTCTCAGAATCATTATATTGGTTTCACATTATTCCCCATTCGGACAATAATACTACATGCCAATTCAAAAAAGCGGGCATTTTGAATGACCTCATCGAATGTTTTGCCAACAACGACTTGCCCATGATTACGCATCATAACTAAATCACAATTTGTTGCGGCGTTCGTAACTGCATCAGCCAATTCCATTGAACCTGGTGGTAGATATGGTACTTCTGCGATTTTTCCTATATAAAAGGAGATTTCAGAAATGACCGCATAATTTATTGGTTTATCTTTCTTGCGACATGCTAGTGCAGTGGCAAACGGGGTTTGAAAATGCAATACAATATTAACATCAGAACGCTTTTTGAGTATGCCCGTATGAAAGTGTATTTCAGAAGTCGGGACAACTTCATTGAGTGCCACCCCATCGTCAATACGACAAATCGCCACTTGGTCTATTGTTATCCTGCCCAGCCATGTGCGAGTACTACTGACTAGCATGTGTTTGTTATCCACACGCCATGACAAATTTCCACTGCTACAGCAAACCAATCCATTGCCTGCAATCCGCTGGCAGGCAATGACAAAATTTTTTAGTTGACTTTCGGTAATAGTTTCCATAATTATTTTTTAAATCTCGTAAACGCTCCCTCGTTGGAAATCCCCGACTTCTAGTCAGGGTTATTGACTTTCTACTGCTTCCCAAAAATTTGATACTACATCATGTCGTTTATTGTGTCAAGTTATGTGAAGTGTGTTGCGTTCACTATCTACATAATTTGACTTATTTCATATTTTGATATACAATCATTGTGTCAGATTTTCAGGTTTTCTTAGCAATTCATTTTCACATTATTTCATTAAGTATTATTACCCACATTCTAATAATCAATTTCACTTAGACAAAATCAAAGATGTTATTGTAGAGAAAACACATAGAAAGTGTTAAAATTATGTTAATTTGATATTAATAGGAGAATACAAATGTCGAGAAAATTTGTTACAATCTTCAAAACAATGATTGTTCTTTTTGTTTTAATGGTTTTATCAGGTAAAACTTTTGCCCAAGACCCCCCAAGCGATGTTGAGATTGCCAGTGAGGTCACTGAGGCTCTGCAAGATAGTGGTGACACAGTACGGGTAATCATTGCCCTAAAACCACCTGACCCCAATGTTGATGTAACTACTGCAGCTGCTCAAATTGCGGTGATTCAAGCAAGTGTCATAGCCGCCTCAAATGAGTCCAATTTCAAACTGACCCACCAATATAAAACTGTTCCTGCTTTAGCGGGTGAAATTAGTGTTGAAGGATTAGAAATCCTTAAAAATAGCCCTCACATCCAGGCTGTGGATGTTGACATGTATTTTGAAGTGAGCTTGACCGAAAGTGTCAACTTAATTCAGGCGGATAAAGTGCAGCAAGATTTAGGCAAAACAGGAGCAGGTGTCAATGTAGCTGTGTTAGATACTGGTGTTGATAGCCAACATCATGATTTAACGAACAATATCATTGCTCAAAAGTGTTTTGGACGGAGTTCATGCCCACCGAACAACACAAATGAGAGTGATTATGCTCAAGATGAGAATGGACATGGTACACACGTAGCTGGTATCATTACTAGTCCAAATGGAGTAGCACCTGATGCAGGTATTGTCGCTGTACGAGTCTTAAATGCAAGCGGGGGGGGTTGGGCATCTGACATCGTAGCAGGTATTGACTGGGTGACATCTAATCGGCACCAACACAATATCAGAGTGCTGAACATGAGTTTAACCAGTCGTAGTTACACAGGTGAATGTGATATGGCTGACGCAAATACGCAATCTTTTGCTACAGCACTGCGGGCGGCTGAACAAGTAGGCATAACTGTTTTTGCCGCTTCGGGTAATGAAGGCTATCCCAATAGGATGGGAGCTCCTGCATGCATCAGTTCTGTCATTTCTGTTGGCAGTGTGTATGATACCAACCAAGCATTTTCTTCACATGGCTGTTCTGAACCATTTCCACAAGTCGACCAAGTGAGTTGTTTTAGCAATGCCAATTCGGAATTAGATTTGTTAGCACCAGGCTCAAACATCATTTCGACTAAACTTGGTGGTGGTACCTTAGAATTGTCTGGCACATCAATGGCTTCACCGCATGCAGCAGGAGTAGCGGCATTGATTTTGCAAACACGACCAAGTTTGTCGCCTTATGATATTGAAAATACCCTTAAGCAAACAGGTAAACTCGTTACAGATAACCGAAATGGAATTATTACCCCGCGCATCAATGCCTTAGCAGCAGTCGAATCTATTGCCTCTCCAACGCTTGCCAATGTGGGATTTGAAGCGACCACGTATCAAGTACCCGCAGGTGACGAAATCACAACTAACATTATCATCCAATCCACCCAAGAAATCGCTAATGTCAATTTCACTTTGGGTTTTGATACTAACATGGTTCGAGTTGTGGAATCTGATAGTAATGCTGTTGTTACATTTGCCTCCACAGAAGATAGTTACTTAGCGGCTTCAATTGTATGGCAAGGACTCCGACCAGGTCAAACAGAACTGAACTTATCAAATGTAACTATCCAAGATGAAGCAGGGAATGTTGTACCCTATCAATTTAAACCGAGTATCCTTATCATTGAAACTAGTAATACAATTTTTGGGCAGGTTCAATTGCAAGGACGTAACAGCCATGAATGTGTAAATCTTATCCTGAGTGAATTGGATTGCATAGATGATACGCCAGAATCTATATTGGCTTTACCAAATTCTGTCAAATTAACTACCGAAGCAGATGGATATTTCAAGCAAGTTCATGATGGCAATATAACCTATACCTGTTTGAACGTTGTGGCAGATAGATATTTAATGGCACAACATTTGTCTCCACAAGGGTATGTGGGAAAAATGATATTGCTTGGCGGAGACATGAATCAAGATAACATAATTGATATTTTTGATTTGACGTTAATTGCCACAGACTTCCGCACAACCAACCCTGATACAGATATTAATGGTGATGGTATAGTTGATATTATGGATTTAGCACTCGTGGCAGGAAACTATAAAAGAACGGCTCCATTGATAGATTGGCAATAGTTTCACTCTGTGTCGATAACCGCAATTTCTAATCAGTGGCTCCTCGCAATTAGAAACTGCGGCTACTAAATTGAGAAAAGTAAATGAATCATCTTGACCCTAATTTTGTTCATCTGCCCATCCCTGAACCAAAAATATTATCTGACAATCATTTCAAGAAATTACTTCGCCTTAATTTATTTCGTCTAATCGGCAAAATTAACACAATACGAAAGTGCGATTTTCGTACTCCACAAAATCCAAGAATTGTTCTCATGCGTCCCGACCATATTGGTGATATATTATTTCTTACACCTGCTTTGCTTCATCTTCGAAAACTGTACCCTCATGCCGATATTACCTTGATGGTAGGTTCTTGGGGAAAAGACATTGTGCAAAATAATCCCCATATTGACCATACATTGACCTGTGATTTTCCTGGATTCACTCGTCGCCCAAAGAAGTCTTTGTGCAACCCCACCCTTTGCCCCTCCCCTTTGAAGGGGAGGGGTTGGGGTGGGGTGTCTTGCCCCTCATGGCAACCATATCGTTATTTAATCGAGCAAGCAAAAATTATTAAACAATTTCATTTTGATATAGCTATCATACTTCGCTTTGACCATTGGTGGGGTGCATGGTTAGCAATGTTAGCAGACATTCCATACCGTATCGGATATGCCATCCCCACAGTGATTCCATTTCTCACTACAACCATGCCATACATTGACCAACGCCATGAAGTTGAACAAAATTGGCAATTAATTGACCATGTCCAAACAATCATTCCGCATGTACGGCAAATAGAATCTGACATACCTGGTGACATGGAATTTTTCATTAGCAAAGATGATACTGTTTGGGCAACAACATGGCTTAACAATCATAAAATCATTAATCGTTCATGCATAATCATTCATCCTGGAGCAGGAGCAAAAGTCAAGTTATGGCGAAATACCGCTTGGATACAATTAGCTCAAACGCTCATTGACAAATATAATGCTTACATAATTTTAAGTGGTAGTCTCGCCGAACGAAAATTATGCAAGATAATTGCTACCAAACTAAAATCTCATTACTTTGTCACTGCGGGGGAAACAACAATAGGACAACTTGCGGCATTGATGAAACATGCTACACTTGTCATCGGTCCCGACACAGGACCCTTGAAATTGGCTATTGCCGTCGGCACCCCAACGATTCAATTATATGGGCCGGTTGACGCTGTCAAATTTGGAGCATGGGGAAATAAAAACAAACACCGTTTAATTACAAGTGGCTTATCCTGTATCCCATGTAATCGGCTTGATTACACACAAAATGAAGTCGAATCTCATTTTTGTGTACGAGGTATTTCCGTTGAATCCGTTTTAAGTGAATGTGCTACTTTTTTCTAAAAAAATAATTGGGGTTTTTGATAATTAACTCGTACTGTTGTGATTGAGCCACTTCATTCACCATCTGATTTATCTCATGCCATCGTGACCCGTCGGCTGAGTCATCAAAAAGAATGAAGCCTTGTGGCACTAGAAATTGATGGCAATGTTCAAAATCCCGCTTAACATATTCGTAAGAATGATTACCATCAATATAACAAAAACTAATATTTCCACCCAATTGAATAGGACGCTCAAAAACATCACTGACATGCTGAGACTTAGCCCAAGCTTGGAAAAACTCATCGGAAAACATCTCGATGGTGTAAGGTAAATCTTTTTCGCTAAACATCTTCACATTGCGTAAAAATGTATCTTTAGCGTAAGCTCGATATTCGGCATGACTAACAGAAGACTGCCCGACCATCGTTCCTGTTATTGCCCCTTCAAAATTCCATCTATCGCAAGTGATAAGTCGATTTTCGACATTATACTTAGCTTTATAATATGTCATCACATTGATAGAAAGCCCACAAAATGAACCAATTTCAATAATGGGGTCAGATGTTGGCAAGTGTTTCAGAGCATAATCAAAACAATATAAATTTCCTCGATGAAGCATACCAGCATTAACCAAACAAAGCCAGTTAATATATTCATCAGAAATATCAATAATTGGTTTTCGATTGATTTTGGCTCGAATTAATTGCCTAATCCCTTTGAAGCCATGTCTTTTATAGGTGTCAGCCGCTGTGTGCCATTGTTTAGGTAAGTTAGTCATCTTTTTAGATTAATCCTTTTAACTTTCATTTTTTTAATTATAGCATCTTTTCTCTTTTCGACAAAATCTATTACTTTGTTTTTATGCATGTAAATTTCGAATCGAATTTGACTTTTTCATGAGTCTCCATTATAATGCTCCGAATAATTTTCGGGAGCAAATAAGGTTTCTATGCATCATCATGACTCACCAAATAATATTCATACAGACAACGTGCCAGTTGTTTTAATTGGCAATCCGAATGTCGGCAAATCAGTAATCTTCGGGGCATTGACAGGACGACATGTAATCATTGCAAACTATCCTGGCACAACCGTAGAATTTACACAAGGTACTTTTAATCTTAACGGCAAATCTCGTTCGGTTATTGATACGCCTGGTATTCATAGTATTGTCCCATTTTCAGATGACGAACGCGTCACCCGTGACATTTTATTTAGTAACAAGTCATCTACAATTATACAAGTAGCTGATACAAAAAATTTAAGACGTGGGCTACTCATTAGCCTTGAGTTAGCGGAAGTAGCTTTACCTTTTATTTTGACGTTAAACATGGCTGATGAAGCTAAAATTCGTGGCATCAAAGTTGACATTGACAAATTGTCAAGCATCTTAGGTATTCCTGTCGTTTCGACGGTAGCTACTAGCGGGGAAGGTATCCAAACATTGGTTCATGCCATGGATACTGCCCGTACCTCAACATATAAAATCACTTATAGTGACGAAATAGAGGAAGCTATTACTCAGCTTGAGACATACCTACCACAAACTACATTAAGCCGTCGTTCTATGGCACTTATGATTTTAGTGAATCCCAGTGACCTACTTGGTCATAAAACATTTAAGGATGTTGACCACACCGCAATCTACAATTTATGTCGGGACACAAAAGAGAAAATAGGTCATCCTTTGCCGTATTCCATAAACCGTCAACGATTGAAAGTCGTTGATGACATATTGAAAAATGTTGTACAGCATAGTTCTTCTCGCCGTTTTTTCTTGGAAGAATTTGGATATTGGACAGTCCATCCCGTTGCTGGTTGGGCTATTTTGTCTGTTATGCTTTATGTGTTATATTTGTTTGTAGGTGTACTAGGAGCAGGTACTTTGGTAGACCTGTTAGAAGTCCAACTGTTCGAGAACATTGTCAACCCATGGCTGACATGGGGTGTTGAAACACTGATACCTATTAAGTTTATCCAAGATTTTTTGGTAGGTGATTATGGCATGTTTACTATGGCAATAACTTACAGTTTAGCTATTGTCCTACCTATTGTAGGTACATTCTTTTTTGCCTTTAGCATATTGGAAGATTCTGGCTATTTACCTCGTTTAGCGGTCATGTTAAATCGTGCATTTCAATGGATTGGACTAAACGGCAAAGCAGTGCTACCCATGATTTTAGGATTAGGCTGTACCACAATGGCAACTGTTACCACCCGTATTTTAGAGACTCGCAAAGAGCGTCTTCAGGTGACTTTATTATTAGCTTTGGGGGTGCCATGCTCGGCACAGCTAGGAGTCATGTTGGGCATGATTGCCGACCTTGGCACGACTGCCACTGTGATTTGGGGTTCCGTCGTCATGAGTACCTTACTTGCAGTGGGATATCTGGCAAACCAAGTCATACCAGGTCAGAAATCCGATTTTATTTTTGAGTTACCTCCCATGCGAGTGCCGTCATTAAGCAATATTTTAATGAAGACTCTCGTTCGTTTGGAATGGTACTTAAAAGAGGTCATCCCTATTTTTGTATTGGGAACAGCTATCTTATTCATACTTGATAAAATTAGCCTGCTGTACTTTATTGAACAGGCACTTGCCCCACTTATCACAGGCTGGTTAAATCTTCCAATAGAAGTAACGGGAGCATTTCTGATTGGTTTTCTCCGCCGTGATTATGGAGCGGCTGGACTTTTTGCCCTATCACGAGATGGACTCATGAGCCCCTTACAAATTTTGGTTAGCTTGGTAGTAATTACCCTTTTCATGCCATGTGTGGCAAATGTATTGATGATTGTTAAGGAATATGGAGTTAAGTTTGCTATTGCAGTAGCTGCTTTTGTATTTCCTTTTGCTATTGTTGTAGGAGGATTGTTAAATTTGGTGTTGCGATATTTTAACATCATGTAGGATTATAACCCATGTGTTGTTGCCCCCATCCCCTAGCCCCTCCCCAAGAGGGAGGGGGGGACAAGATGAGGGAGGACTTGGTTAGGGGAGGGGGGGACAAGATGAGGGAGGACTTGGTTAGGGGGTGGGTAGGGCTCTTCAATGCTAGTTGTAGTGGCGTATGGCCATACGCCCCTACTATGGCTTACTTAACCCATTTCACCTATGACGGCGACAGTCGATGCAAGCTGATATGGCTAAAAAATCATCAAACGGTTTCCGCCACGCCAGCTATTCATGCTGTTCGTCAGACATACCCTAATTCTATTATTGATGTACTTTTAAGCCATCATACCAAAGCTATTTTGCAGTATTCCCCGCACATTAATAATTTAATTGCTAGTGATAATTTCCGATTCTCTTGTTTACGAGATGCATTAAAACCGAAACTGTTTCGAGAATTTTTTAGCATGCTTCGGACAGTACATTCGCAAAAGTATGATATCGTTCTAGTTTTTCATCACCTTACAACAAAATTAGGGGCATTGAAATATGCAACAATTTCCTATTTTAGTGGTGCAAAAACTATCATTGGGCTTGATACCCAAGATAGCCGTAGTCGCTTGTTAACTCATAGCATACCAGACTTGGGCTTTGGTGTCAGGCATGAGATTGACTACTGGCTAGATATGGTTTGTTTGATACTGGAGGGACAAAGCTTGCTTTGTCAGTCAAACCAAGGTTTGACGCTCCATGAACAACAAAGCTTACTTTGTAGAATAAAAACTGAAAACAGATATACGGAACTAACCATTCTCCTTGAGCATGAGGCATGGGCAGAGCAGCAATTGGCAACGATGAACATCTCATCACCAATTATTATGCATCCTGGTTCAGGTCAGTTTAGCACAGGACGACGTTGGTCGCCGAAAAAATTTGCCCATGTAGCAGATGTATTTCAAGAAGATGGTTACCCTGTTATCATCGTTGGCACCCATGCCGATAACACACAATCGATGATTACTTGCATGAAAACATCGCCGATTAATTTAACGGGAAAGACAACAATTCATCAATTGACAGCTTTGCTTAAACGTTCAGCTCTGTTCATCGGCGGAGATTCAGGGGTATGCCATATCGCCGCCGCAAGTAGTGTCCCAATGATAACAATTTTTGGGTCAACAAATGCTCGGGCTTGGGGATACTCTGGTGAGAAACAAATTTTATTACAGGCAGGCATCCCTTGTCAGCCATGTGCTTACATTAATCATACTGTTGGTTTACTGGAAGGATGTTCAGCGAAAACATGCCTGAAATTAATTACACCCGACCATGTGATTAATGCAGGGAAACATTTATTGGAAGTTTGCACCTCTCCGTTGAAGGAGAGGGGTTGTGGTGGGGTTTGCGTCTCCGAAAAGGCAAATATTTTAGGGGTATATATTCATGCAGTAACATTTTCACAAACGATTGATATAATTGAAACATTTATTGCCACTGAAAAACCACATCAAATTACCACCGTTAATCCCGAATTTGTAGTCACTGCTCAGCATGACATTGTTTTTCGGCAAATAATCAACCGTTCTGCACTTGCCCTTCCTGATGGAATTGGCTTGTTAAAGGCGGCAAAATGGCTGAATGAACCTACATTACCTGAACGGGTGGCTGGGGTAGATGTGGTTAAGGCTTTAGCAAAATTGTCAGCCGAACGAGGGTATCGTTTGTATTTTTTAGGTGCAAGACCAGGTGTAGCAGAAATGGCGATGGCTGTCTTAAAAAAACGATATCCGAACATGGTTGCTGTCGGAGCGTTTGCAGGTTCACCTAGTGCCAAAGATGAAGATATGATTGTGGCAAAAATCCAAATGGCTAAACCTGATATTGTTTTCGTAGCTTATGGGGCTCCGCGTCAAGATAAATGGATTGCTCGCAACATGCATCGCTTATCTGTTGCTGTGCTTATTGGCGTGGGGGGAGCGTTTGATTTCATCTCAGGGGTAACAACACGTGCCCCTAAATGGATGCAAAATTATGGGTTGGAATGGCTACATCGTCTTATGTATCAGCCATCCCGCTGGCGGCGGATATGGAATGCGGTGCCAAAATTTATGTGGTTGGTTTACTTCCCCACCCTAGCCAAGCACCCACAGGGAGAGGGAAACAACATGGGGAGAAGGAATTAATAATTATACCAAAAAAGGATTAGTTTTGTGAATACCATAAGCGGGTTTAAAATTACAATTCTTACCCTTAGCAAGTATACAATGGATTCTGAATGAAATTAGAAACAGTACTAAAACCAAATTTATACATCCGAGATATTCCCATCTATGGCGATGTTATCCTTGCCCCGATGGCAAACTACTCTGACATGCCTTATCGTGCTATTTGTCGAGAGTATGGTTCAGCCATGAGCTACACCGAATTTGTAGCTGTTGAAGCAATTAAGTACAAAATCGCCAAAGTGTTAAAACGATTTGTTTATGACCCCCAGGAAAGACCGATAGTTTTTCAATTGTTTGGGCATGAAATTGATTTGTTTTTGGAATCTGCATTGGTTGCCCAAGAAATTGGTCCTGATATTATTGATATTAACATGGGATGTTCAGCTAAAAAGGTAGCACGTCGTGGGGCAGGAGCAGGGCTATTGAAAGACCCACAAAAAATTGGACGGCTGGTCAACACATTAGTAATGCACTTGGATGTTCCCGTCACATGTAAAATTAGACTTGGCTGGGACGAGGAATCACTCAATTATCTTGAAGTGGCGAAGATAATAGAAGACAACGGTGCGAGTGCTATAGCCGTGCATGGGCGTACCAAAGTGCAAGGCTACAAGGGAAAGGCAAATTGGCATGCTATCGCTGAAATCAAACAAGCCGTCAATATTCCTGTTATTGGCAATGGAGATGTGGTAACGGTCGAGGATATTGACAGCATGAAAAATCAGACCAATTGTGATGCGGTCATGATAGGGCGGGCGGCGATTGGCAATCCATGGATTTTCGCGGGTAAGAATATCACCGATGTTACCTTTCATGACCGAGTGCAGTTAATTTATAGTCACCTTGATAAAATGACTGACTTTTACGGCGAAGAACGTGGCGTAATTTTGTTTCGTAAGCATGTTGTTAAATATTTGCATGGATTGATAGGTGGAGCGAAGTTACGGGCAAAACTTATGCGATGTACTACGTCTGCTGAGTTTGTTCATGAAGTAGTTGGCTATGTAGAAGCGTACTCTTGTGATTGCTAGACGTTGAACAGGCAAATCTGACCAATACAAAATATATCCGAAAAAACATGTAAATTTGACTTATGATATATTTTCTGATAAAATCTCTTGTCAACAACCCCCCACTAGAAGTGGGGGGCTTGCAGGAGCAATCCTACAGGCTCCAAGTTGACCAGACTCAGCATTTTTTAAGTGCTACGTTACCGTAGAAAGAAAGTAGAGATTTCTAACTTAGTTAGAAAGGTAACAAAACAATGCAATGGGCAAAGCGAGTACTCAACTTTGTACCTGTATTGTCAATCGCAGTTGAGACAGTCCGATTTGATACACAAAAGCTGGTCAAGCCTGAAATATCAGGTCTGGAATCCCAGCAAGGTACATTGGCAGGCTACGAAGTACGGGAATATTTGCTAGAGAAATTCAATCGCACTTGTGTTTATTGTGGCAAGCGTGATGTCCCATTGGAAGTGGAGCATATCGTACCAAAAAGCAAAGGCGGTTCGGATAGAGTTAGCAACTTGACCTTAGCTTGTCATAAGTGCAACCAGAAAAAAGGCAATCAAGACGTGAAGGTCTTTTTGAAAAACAAGCCTGCCGTG